>NZ_JAUBSB010000003.1:0-225595 GCF_036702135.1 Microcoleus sp. LAD1_D3
ATTTTGGTTTGTAAGGCAATTATCTATGTATATCTTGCCTTACAGATTTTTTTTTGCTCACTTTTTCAGTGCCATTGGACTTTAGTCCTCACTACAAACGTGATAAAGATTATTTTATTCGACACACAAGCACGCGGGTTCCTCAATCACTTAATTCCTCCTCAAAGCAATGCTTCAGCTTTTGAGCCAGCACCTCAACGTTAGGCTTTCTCAACATAGTAAGATGATTCCCAGGAACTCTAATCACCTCAACTTTTTGGGTCGTTAATTCGCTCCAGCCAAGAGTCGGATCATGATGATTCATGCTTAGCTGTTCCCTCGATCTAAACAGAGTAATTCGCTGCGGATAAATTTTCGGTCGATAGCTGAGAGTTGCTTGACTATTGGCCTGAAATACAGTAAACATCGAGGGAATTGCCAGCTCGCGCCAGCTTCTTTCTTTTGACTCCTGAGATAGGATGCTAACCATAACCGCCTGTTTCCAATTCCAGCGATGCCAAAAATTAGCTGCAAAATTAAGCATCTTATTTAATTTCGGAAATTTGGCAGCAATACCGCCACTTTGAACATTTTCTGCACCAGCCACCAAGCGAAAATAATCTACTACAAAAGGCCAGATAGAGCGCGAAACAGTAGTCAGAATAAACTTGCAACCGTCCCAAAAAGAAGGTTTGTTAGCAGAAACCGGCGCTAAAGTATCCAGCACAGCAAGCAAAGCCACTTCATCCCCTGCTACGAGCAACTGTTGAGCCATCTCAAAAGCAACCAAACCTCCAAAAGACCAACCTCCTAAAAAATAAGGCCCTTTTGGTTGAACGGTACGCAAGGCTGCGATGTAGTCAGCCGCCATGTCTTCAATGCTAGTTAACGGAGAACTTTCGCCGTCAATACCCTTTGGTTGCAGCCCGTAAAACGGTTGGTTTTCTCCTAGCTGATACGCTAACTCGACATAAGGAAACACGACGCCAAAGATGGGATGGATGCAGAAGAACGGGGGATTTTTACCGCGAGGCTTAATTGCAACTAAAGGCGACCATTCCAGAGAATTTGTTCCTGAATTTAGCGAATCTGCTAAACCTTCAATTGTCGGATTTAAAAAAAGAGCAGACAGCGGCAACTCGCGCTCAAATTGCTGGTTAATCTCATTGATGAGGCGGATTGCCAGCAGGGAATCTCCACCCAAATCGAAGAAGTTATCGCGAATGCCAACGCACTCTGCGTTGAGGATTGTGGCCCAAATTTCGGCGAGGGTTGACTCGGTTGGTGTGCGAGGTGCAATGCAGCTTTTATCTATTGAATTGCTAGTTAGATTTCCCGGTGCAGGTAGGCGCAGGCGGTCAATTTTGCCATTGAGAGTTAGGGGCAGAAAATCCATCGTCACAAAAGCATTGGGAATCATGTAATTGGGCAGTTGTTGTTTGAGGAAATTACGCATTTCCACGGGATTAAGCGTCTGATTGTGATTGGGGACGATATAAGCAACTAGGCGTTTGTTGCCAGACAAATCATCCACAGCAACCGCCGCTGTTTCTTTGACTGCTGGATGCTGAACCAGCAGCGCTTCAATTTCTCCCAATTCTATTCGATAACCGCGAATTTTTACCTGTTCGTCAGTGCGGCCTAAAAACTCAATATTGCCGTCGGGAAAATAGCGAGCTAAGTCACCAGTTTTATAAATTCGTTCTCCTGCTTTCTGGCTAAAGGGGTTAGCAATAAATCGCTGGGCGGTTAATTCGGGGCGGTTCAGGTAGCCTCGCGCCAATCCGCTGCCGCCGATGTACAATTCACCGGGAATTCCAACGGGTACAGGCTGTAAATTTTTATCTAAAATATAGAGTTGAGTGTTAGCTATGGGGCGGCCGATTGGCGGTTTTTTGCGTGAAGCGAAGCTATCCCGCAGGGAATCGCCAATTTCGGCCAAACTTGACCAGACTGTCGCTTCTGTAGGGCCGTAAGCGTTAAAAAATCTGCGCCGGGAAGCCCAGCGTTTAACAATATCCGGGGAACAGGATTCGCCAGCACAGATGATTGTTTGCAGTGCGGGAAGTTCGGCGTTTGGAAGGACAGCTAGCAGCGAGGGCGGGAGGGTAGCGTGGGTAATAGCATTGTCCTGCAAAAATTGGATTAATGTTTGTCCGGGCAACAATGATTCTTTCTTGGCACAGTAAAGTGTTGCTCCGGTTCCTAATGCCATGACAATCTCAAAAATTGAGGCATCAAAACTCAGGGAGGCGAATTGCAAAATGCGGTGATTTGAGTTTAAGTTAAAAGCTTCTATTTGAGCTAGGGCTAAGTTGTAGAGTCCCCGATGTTCGATTAAAACGCCTTTGGGTTTTCCGGTTGAACCCGATGTGTAAATGACGTAGGCTAGGTTTTCTGGTAGGATATTTGTAGTTGGGTTTTCTGGGCTTTGTCGGGCGATAATTTCTCTGTCGGAGTCCAAACACACTACTGAAAAAACTCCGTAATTTTCCGGCTGCGTCAAGTTTTTTGCTAGGTGCTGCTGAGTTACCAAAATCGACACCTGAGCATCTTCTAACATGAAGTTAAGCCGCTCTTGAGGATAAGTTGGATCTAAAGGCAGGTAGGCTGCGCCTGCTTTGATAATGCCTAGCAATCCGACGATCGCATCTAAGGAACGTTCTACACAAAGGCCCACTAAAACTTCTGGTGCTGCTCCCAATTGCTGCAAGTAATGTGCAAGTTGGTTGGCTTGGCTGTTGAGTTGGCGGTAGGTTAACTGCTGGTTTTCAAAGACGGCGGCGACAGCATGGGGCGATCGCGCGACTCGCTCTTCAAATGGCTGATGAAAACACTGGTTTTGCGGATAATCTCTCTGAGTGTCATTCCAATCTATTAATAATTGCTGGTATTCTGGCGCTGTCAGCAAAGCCAAGTCGCTGAGGTGCTGTTTGGGATTGGCAACAATGGCTTCGAGCAGCGTTTGGAAATGTCCCGCCATGCGCGCAATTGTGGCGCTATCAAATAAGTCTGTGCTGTAGACAAATTGCCCTTGAATACTTCCTGCATCTTCCCACAAGTGGCACTCTAAATCTAGCTTGGCGGTTCCTGCGTCAAAGTCAATCACCTCGAAAGCGATTCCCGGCAATTCTAGCGCTGCTATAGGAGTGTTTTGCAGGCTGAAACTAACTTGAAATAGGGGATTGCGACTCAACTCGCGATCGGGGTGCATTTCCTCAACCAACTTCTCGAAGGGCAAATCTTGGTGAGCGTAGGCTGCCATTGCGACGTTTTTTACCCGATGCAATAGTTCCCGAAAAGTTGGATTTCCTGATAAATCTGCACACAGCACCAAACTGTTGACAAAAAAACCGATTAATGCTTCTATTTCGCTCAGGTTGCGATTGGCGATCGGCGTTCCTACTGCAATATCTACTTGTCCTGTATAGCGGTACAGCAAAGTTTGAAAAGCGGCTAGTAGAGTGATAAATAAAGTCGCGCTTTCTTGCTGGCTCAATGACTTTAGCGCCTCGCTCAAAGCAGGGGATAGTGTTATACATTGTTTAGCGCCGCGGTAGGATGGAACGGCTGGTCTTTGCCTGTCTGTTGGTAGATTGAGTGTGGTAATTCCGTTTAACTGCTGCCGCCAATAAGCTAACTGGGTTTCTAATACTTCGCCCTGCAACCATTGGTGCTGCCATTCTGCAAAGTCGGCGTACTGCACGGGCAGTTCTGGTAAGTGCGAGATCCCATTTTTTACAAATGCTGTGTAGAGCGTTCCCAGCTCTCGAATTAGCACTCCAATCGACCAACCATCAGCCACAATATGATGTAAATTCAGCAACAATATATGTTGTGTTTCACTCAGTTGTAGCAGCGTTACTTTGAATAACGGCCCGGCGGCTAAATCGAAAGGGCATTGCGCTGCATCGGTTGCGAGTTGCAGCGCTGCGGTTTCCTGCTGAGTTGGCGAGAGATTTTGTAAGTCGATTGTGGGGAGGGATACGGTTAAAACGGGAGCAATAATTTGTACGAGTTCCCCTTCCAAAAGCGTAAATGTGGTGCGTAAAGTTTCGTGCCGCTGCACAATTTCGTTGAAGGTTTGCTCTAAGGATCTTAAGTTGAGGGAACCTGTTAAGCGGAGCGCTGTTGAGACATTGTAGAAAGGATTGCCCGGTGCTAATTGATTGAGGAACCAAAGCCGCTGCTGAGCAAATGATGCGGGGAAGACGAAAACATCTGTTTCTTGCTGCATATTCATCGAAATTGCACCCGTTCAACCGCCTTAATTTTTATTTACTTTCTTGATTAAAAGATGATAGCTTCATCCGCCGACTGTCCCGAGAAATCGCCACTAAAGCAGGAGCTTTAATATTAGCCTCGCTCTCTTTTAAATTCTCCACAATCTTCGACAATTCTCTGATTGTCGGTGCTTCAAAAACGCGGCGCAAAGGCAACTCTACCGCGAAAGCATCTCGCACTCTCGAAACAAGCTGAGTCGCCAGCAGCGAATGACCTCCTAATTCAAAGAAATTGTCCCGAATACCCACTCGCTTTATCCCCAAAACCTCACCCCAAATTTTCACTAAAACTTCCTCAATAGAAGTCTGAGGCGCAACATAACCGCCAGCCCATTCTAACTTAATCGGCTCCGGTGCAGGTAAAGCGAGGCGATCGACCTTTCCGTTAGCCGTCACCGGTAGCGACTCCAGCACCACAAAAGCCGACGGAACCATATATTCCGGCAGTTTTTCTGCTAGATAAGCCTGCAACTGTGGCACTAATTTACGCGCTGCTTTAGCTTGTAAGGGATTGTTAGCATAAGAGCGCCAAGGACGCAAGTTATCGCGTCGGATTTCTGGCACAAAATCTCTGGTTTCGCCCCGTGCAAACACTACATCGTAGCGCCCTTGACTGTCGGAATTAGACCAACTAATATTAACATTATACGGAACTTCCAAAGCATACCAAGCTTCGGGATATACTCCTAAATCCTCGATTCTTTCTACGGCTTTCTGCAACTGACCTGCTGTTGGAAATTTATCGACAGACAGCGACTCTGCCGTCTTAACTGCTGCCGTTACCCGCGCATTAGGAACATTAGCAATTCTTAAAACATCGAGTTGATTTTGCAATAATATTTGTTGTACCTTGGTAACAGTCAGATTCTGATTTTCAGCCGACCAATCCAGCCGTTTCGCTCCCCCAAACTCCCCTTTGGCTAGGGAGTGGGGGGGTTCTGTTTCCGACGCAATATGCAGAATAGCATTGTACCGAAAATCAGTTAACTCATTGTGATAACTACCGCGAATTAATTGAATTTCTACGCACCTAATCTGCGGAAATCGGTGCTTTAATGCACTAAAAAAATCTGGTTCAATAACTAACTCGGTTTCTTGAAAAATTTGCATTTGTACTCGCTGCTGCAACTGTTCGCCAGCCAGAGAAGGTTCGGCTTGATACAGTTGTACCGAAGCGTGAAAAGCTGCCAGCAACGGCAAGCTGCGGATATCTCCGATGAATATAAAGCCGCCGGGAGCAGTTGCTTTCACCGCACCTTCTAGCACCTGCACGAGATAGTCGATATTCGGGAAATATTGCACGACAGAGTTGAGAATAACTGCGTCAAAAGCTGCTGTCTCTACTCCTTCAAAGTCTGTCGCCATTTTCTGAAGCAGCGTTACATTAGCTAACTGTTGATTTGCCAAGTGCTGCTGAATATAGTTGAGCGAAATAGGTGAAAAGTCTGTGCCGCAATATTGAGTGCAGCGAGAGGCAATTTGGAACAGCAACAAACCTGTGCCGCAGCCAATTTCTAACACTCGGCTAGGCTGCAAAGCTAAAATTTGGGCGGCTTGATTGTTCGCCCAGTCGCGCATCTGTTCTGCTGGGATTGGCTGATTAGTATAACTGCTATTCCAGCCGACAATATTAAATGTTGGATCTGAGTCAACAGCAGGTTGATTGTAAGTTTCATTGTAGAGCATTTGCCACTGCAAAACCTGTTCGTCCTGCAATTGCATTATTTGGTTTTTTTCGCTGGCACTGCTATATTCTGCATTCAGGGCAATATAAGCTACTAAACGTTTATCTCCCTGTCCATCTTCCGAAGCTATTGCTACAGTTTGTTGCACCGCCGGATGTTGAGTTAATACTGTCTCGATTTCTCCTAATTCGATGCGGAAACCGCGAATTTTTACTTGTTCGTCGATGCGTCCTAAAAATTCAAGGTTGCCATCAGCTCTGTAGCGCACTAAGTCGCCGGTTTTGTAAATTCGCTCTCCTGAATTTGGTTTAAAAGGATTGACAATAAAGCGTTCTGCGGTTAAATCTGGGCGGTTGAGGTAGCCGCGAGCGAGTCCGTTTCCGCCGATGTACAATTCGCCAACAACCCCCATTGGTACGGGCTGCAAATATTTGTCTAATATATAGATTTGAGTGTTAGCAATGGGGCGGCCAATTGTCGGGGCGATTTCTGTTTGCTCTGTTGCAGGAATATAACCGGAAGTTGTGACGACGGTGTTCTCGGTTGGGCCGTAATTATTTACTAGCTGGAATGGATGGGATTTTAAAGGAGGTTGTTGCAGTTTTTCGCCGCCTGTGAGCAAGATTCGTAACGCTGTTGTTTGAGGCCAATCTAATAGCAAAACTTTCTCGGCTAAAGGTGTTGGCAAAAAGCTAATGGTGATCGCGTTTGATACTAACCAGTTTTGCAGTTTTTCAGGATCTCGCCTCATGTCATCTTCTGGAAAGTAGATGCTAGCTCCCGCGGCGAGATAAGGCCAAATTTCCCACCCGCAAGCATCAAAGCCGATCGCTGCAATTTGCGTTGCTCGATCGCCCGCTGACACCCCAAACTCTCTTTGATGCCAAAAAACGAGATTTAACAAGCTCCCGTGCTCAATTTCAACTCCTTTCGGCTTTCCCGTGGAACCGGAGGTGTAAATCGCGTAAACCAGATTTTCGGCTGTGACTGCGCTGGTGGGATTGTCGGCGATTTCTTGGGAAATCATCTCCCAGTCTGTGTCTAAACAAACTATCTGTAAATTGGGCGAGCGCAAATTCTCTATCCATTGCTGCTGAGTTAACACAACAGATAATTGAGCATCTTTTAGCATAAAGCTCGATCGCTCAGCAGGATAGCTCGGATCTAAAATTAGGTAAGCTCCTCCCGCTTTCAGGATACCCAACATCCCCAGGATCAGATCGAGCGATCGCCCGCAGCAAAGCCCGACTAAAACTTCCGCCCCAACCCCAATTTTTTGCAAATAACGTGCTAGTTGGTTGCTGCGGAGATTTAGCTCTCCATAGGTGACTCGCTCATCTCCAAATACCAGCGCCACCGCATCCGGTGTCCGATCGGCCTGCATTTCAAATAGCTGATGAATGCACAAATCTTGCGGATAATCCCCCTGAGTATTGTTGCATTCAACTAACAAATGATAGCGCTCTTGGGCGCTCAAATATTGCAAGTTGGCAATTCGCTGTTCGGGATTTGTCACAATCCTTTCTAACAGCGTTTGAAAATGCCCTATCAGGCGGATAATCGTAGCTTCATCAAATAAATCGGCGCTGTAAATAACCATCCCGCTGATGCCCTCCGAGCTATCAACCCACAGCTTATTGCTGGGCGATTGGTTGCTTCCCGAGCTGTTGGGCGATCGCTCCCACAAATGAAACTCCAAATCAAACCGCGCTGTACCCACATCTAACTGCTGCGGGCTGAGTGTTAATTCTGGCAATTCTAACCGATTCCCCGGCGCGTTTTGCAGCGCAAACGCCACCTGAAATAAGGGATTTTGGTTCAACGCGCGATCGGGGTGCAGTTCTTCTACTAACTTCTCAAACGGCAAATCTTGGTGAGCGTAAGCTCCTAATGCTACCTCTTTGACTCGGTTTAAAAGTTCCCGAAAAGTTGGATTTCCCGACAAATCTGTACGCAACACCAAACTGTTGACAAAAAAACCGATTAATGCTTCTATTTCACTGCGGTTGCGATTGGCGATCGGCGAACCTACAACAATATCTTCTTGCTGCGCGTAATGGTAAAGCAACGTTTTAAAAGCTGCCAGCATTGTCATAAACAGCGTCACTCCTTCGCGCTGGCTCAACGTTTCTAAAGCCTCGCTCAGTTGTTTTGGCAGTTGCAAAAATTGCCTTTTGCCTCGGTAACTTTGAATTGCTGGCCTGGGTCGATCCGCAGGCAAATTTAACATAGAAAGGCCGTTTAACTGCTGTCGCCAGTAAGCAAGCTGCGTTTCTAAAACTTCCCCTTGCAGCCATTCGCGCTGCCATTTTGCAAAATCAGCATACTGGATCGACAAAGCCGGTAAAGGCGAAGGTTTTTCGCTAGCAAATGCCGTGTAAAGTGCGCCTAATTCCTGAATAAGCACTCCGATAGACCAACCATCGGAGACAATGTGGTGCATATTCAGCATTAGTAAATATTCGGCATCATCTAACTGCAATAAAGTGACTCGCAGCAACAAGTCATTGGACAAATTGAAAGAGCGTTGAGCTTCCTGGGCGGTGAGCCTGTTTGCTTCAGTTTGTCGAGATTCCTTTGGCAAGTTTCGCAAGTCCACTACATTAAGCGGGAGGTGGAAAGCAGCAGCTATTCTCTGAACAGGTTGCCCCGAAACTAATGCTAAAGTCGTGCGTAAAGCTTCGTGGCGGCGCACAATTTCATTGAAGGTTTGTTGCAGCGCCGAAAAATTGAGCGAACCTGTCAAACGCAATGCTGCGGGAACATTATAAAAAGGATTGTTCGGTACTAATTGGTCGAGGAACCACAAGCGCTGCTGTGCAAAGGAAAGCGGGAGATTTCCGTCCCGCCCCATAGGAACGATCGGTGTAGAAGTAAAACTAGAAGTACGATTAGCTGCTTTTAAAAATGAAACTATTTCGGTTTTTTTCTGAGAAATTTCGGCGCGCAGTTCGGGTGTAATAATTCCTTCTGGAGCGTTGCAGCGCAGGCGAGATCCCTCAATAAAAATATTAATATCTAGACTGCGAAGGTAAGATAAAAACTCAACTAACTCCACCCTGACAGAATCTCTGGCATTTGGCGATGAACTCGATATTTTTGGATCGGGCATTTGGAGTCATCCTGTCATTACTTGGGCAAATCAATCAAAGAAATTCCACCAGCGCACAAGTTAAGAGCTTAACTTACCCCTTGCCGACTGTGGCCTAACCTAAGTATGATTCTGTTTGAATCCGCAACCAAAATCCTACCCAAGGTTTCAGCTTATGCCGTTCATGCCCTTCAATTTCCTGTTTCTATGGCTGGTGGGACTGCTGTCCATCGGCGTTCTTGGCGGAGGTATATACATTCTCTATGAATATTACATCGGCGAACTTGTAGGGATTTCCTACTTAGTCAGCGGAGTCTTGATGCTTCTTTGGTCTGTTGGCGGCCGCTTTATCAGTTTGCCGTTGTTCCGCCGCCCCGGTGCTGACGAACCGAAGCCGACGCGGACGGGTACGGTGCAGCGGGTAGAGAGGCCTGATGGCACTATTTTACAAGTAGAATTCTACGGCCCAGAGGACGGACAGCCGATTATCCTCTCACATGGTTGGGGGCCCAACAGTATGGTTTGGTATTACGCGAAACGGCAACTAACCGATCGCTTCCGAGTAATTGTTTGGGATCTTCCAGGCCTGGGAAAATCCACTCGACCAAAAAACAGCGACTACTCCCTAGAAAAATTTGCCCGCGATCTCGAAGCAGTCATTGCCATAGCAGGAACTAAACCTGTTATCCTACTCGGACACAGCATAGGCGGCATGATTTCTCTAACATTCAGTCGGCTTTTTCCAGAACTTCTCGGTAGTCGAGTAGCTGGTTTAATTCTGGTAAATACGACTTATACTAATCCCCTCAAAACCGCTATTTTTAGCGGTTTATTACGCGCTTTGCAAAAGCCGCTGCTTCAACCTATGCTCTACCTCACCATAGCTCTTGAACCCATTATGTGGGGAATGACTTGGCTGAGCTATCTCAATGGTTCACTGCACATCAGTGTAGAATTATCGGGATTTAAAGGCACTGAAACGCGCGGTCAATTAGAGTTCTCAGCTTTTTTATCAGCCTTGGGTTCTCCCGGCGTTCTCGCTCGCGGCACACTGGGAATGCTCAAATTTGACGAAACAAAAACTTTGCCATCAATTGACATTCCTGTGTTGGTGATCTGCGGCGATTCAGATATTGCCACTACCCCCCCAGCTAGCCTGCGGATGAAAGCAGAATTGCCTCAAGCAGAGCTAGTTACTATACAGAAAGGAGGACACATGGCATTAATCGAACATAACCAAGAGTTTGCAGAAGCTGTCAGGGCATTCTGCACTGAAATTTCGTGACTAAAAATGTGAGTTAAAATCCTGTATTTTCTGGCTGGGGATACCCTATTTTTCTTCTTAGTCTTAATGTCCCAAACTAAAAAAGAATTTTAGGTAAGTTGATAATAAAGCTTGTCCCCTTGCCCTCTGCACTTTCAACCGCAAGTGTCCCTTTATGGGCTTCAATAATACTCTTTGCTAAAAATAATCCTAATCCCCAGCCGGTTTGCTCCTCGGCACAGATGGTTCGACGAAATTGTTGAAATAGGATTGATTGAGCGTCTAGGGCGATCGGATTGCCTTCATTATGGATACTAAGGCTGATCTGCGTTTCAGTTTGCTGGAGCGTAAGTGTAATCGGCGTAGTAGCATTACCATATTTCACAGCGTTAATTGCTAAATTTTCAATCACCCGCCGTATTTCTTTACGGCTGCAATAAGTCCTAATTTCAGACTCAGCTACCAAAATAAACCGCTCTCCATACGTGAAGCTCAAATCTTGTACTACCTCTTGGACTAGCATCTCAAAATCGCATTCTTCAAATTCAATCTTTAAGCTCTGCCCTGCCCGCAGCCGACTCGCATCCAGCAGATTTTGAATCATCGAATCCACCCGATTGATCGCACTCAGCATCCTCGTCGCCACATCCCTATGGGTGTCTCCTCGTTCAAGCCGCCGCAGAGTTAGTTGAGTTCCCATTTTTACAACACTAATGGGATTTCTGAGATCGTGAGTTAGCGTCACCATAAATAATTCTTGAATATCTCGCAGCGTTTCGGAGAATTGAGTGGCCGCGTCATTAACGGCTTGCTCAATGGAGCCGATAATAATGTCTCTATCCTCCACTCCTAAAGGTGCTTCTTCTTCTAAAACTTGAAATATTACTTGACGGAGGAGGTGATACTCGAAAATTAGGTTAGTCATGGAGTAGTCAGCATACCCGGCCCGTTCATGCCCGTGCAGCTTGCCAATCCGCGTACTTTCTACCTCGTCGGCTGTGACTCGGGCAGGTGTCCTGACAATTCTGTTTGAGAGTTCATCTACCAGTTGGTTTAAGTACAGAGGTAGGGAATCTTGCAAGACAAGAGAATTTTGATGCGTTGATGCACCGACTTCCTCACGCGCCCGCTTCTCCCACATCCCCATAATTTTTTCAGAATTTTGTTTAAGACGGTCAGACGCTTGGTTGGACATCGTTTATGATTTTCTGGATGAGTGGCTGTTGAGAGAAGATTTTCTCCCTTATTTATAAGGCCCCGCAAGCAATCTTGCAAGTATCTAGGCAGCCTCAGCGTTTAGGAGGTTAGCAAGTAACAGGTCTAAATCTCATCGTGAAGCAGGCTTGAATATCAGTTCCCATTGCGGTAATTTCTACCGACAGGGCAGATGCCAATTCCACAAAACAATCCAAATCATCCCGCAATTATGTAATACCGATTTAATGTGAAGTTGCATATATTTCGATCCCCCTAAATCCCCCTTAATAAGGGGGACTTTGACCAAGCTCTTGTCCCCCCCTTATTAAGGGGGGTTAGGGGGGATCAGATTCTATGCAGCCTCATATAAAATTGGTATAAGGCCTTAAAATTCCACATCTTCTCGCTCATTTTCGTCGGTTCTGGGAGTATCCAAACCTTTCGCGGCCCAGCGCATTGTTTCAATGTATTTTGCCAGACTCGCCACAGTCGGAGCCTCAAACAAATTGCTGACCGATAACTCGACTTGCAAAGCGTCTCGGATGCGAGAAATCAACTGAGTTGCTAGCAGGGAATGCCCGCCTAGTTCAAAGAAATTATCGTAGATACTAACCTGCTGTTTTCCCAAAACTTTAGCCCAAATTTTCCCGATCGCATTTTCGAGCTCAGTCCGAGGCGCTACATAATTTTCTGTTAGATCCTCGCTGTCTGTATCTATATCAGGCAAGGCGCGGCGGTCTACTTTGCCATTAGGCGTCAGTGGCATATTCTCCAACACTGCATAAGTGGCAGGAACCATATATCCTGGTAACTTTTCTTTCAAAAATTGGCGCAATTCACTTGACTTAAGATTGGGAATTTCTAATTTTTCATTAATGCCGTCAGGAACAACATAAGCTACCAAATGTTTATCGTCGGGGATGTCTTCCCTCACAATTACTACTGCTTCGCGCACTTGTGGATGCTGGCACAAAGCCGCTTCAATTTCTCCCAATTCGATGCGGTAGCCGCGAATTTTTACTTGGTCGTCAATGCGACCTAAAAACTCGATGTTGCCGTCAGCTAAATAGCGACCTAAATCACCTGTTTTATAAAGGCTACAACCTGATTTATTGCTAAAAGGGTTAGGAATGAATGCAGCAGCAGTTAAATCAGGCTGGTTGAGGTAGCCTTTCGCCAATCCGTCACCGCCGACGTACAATTGACCTATAACACCGATCGCCACCGGCTGCAAATCCGCATCGAGGAGATAAATTTGCGTGTTGGCGATCGGACGGCCGATGGGGATAGATGTTGCGGTTTCGGGTACGTCTTGCACGCAATAATAAGCCGAAAAAGTAGTATTTTCTGTAGGCCCGTAAACGTGAATTATTTTAGGGGTTTGCTTTTGTTTGAGAAGTTTTTTAACCCATCTCATATCGAGCGCTTCTCCGCCAAACAGCAAGCAGCGCAGCGAATCAAAAGCTTGCGGTAAAACTCTAGCAATTTGTTGAAATAAGGCAGTTGTTAAAAACAAAACGGTGATGCCTTGTTGGCGCAGTTCTAAGGCTAAATCGTGAGGCGAAAGGGTAATATTTGTGCTAATTCCCACGAGTTGAGCGCCGTTAAGCAAGGCTCCCCAAATCTCGAAGGTGGCTGCATCGAATGAAGCGTTTGATGCTTGGGCAATTTTATCGGTAGGTTCTATTTTTATATAGTTGGTGTTGAGTACCAGCCGATTTACTGCTTTGTGGGTGACAGCAACTCCCTTGGGTTTTCCTGTTGAGCCAGATGTGTAAATAACGTAAGCTAGGTTGTCTGCTGTTGCGGTGTTGGCGGGATTTTCGGCGCTTTCTTTGGCTATGTGTTCCCAATCGCGATCGAAGTAAATCACCGAGTTTGAGAAGTCTCGGAAATTCTCAATCAATTTATCCTGAATTAGCAAGACTTTAACTTGAGCATCTTCCAGCATCAAGTTTAGCCGATCGCGCGGATAGCTCGGATCTAACGGTAGGTAAGCTCCTCCCGCTTTCAGTATAGCCAACATCCCGACAATTAGGTCGATCGATCGCTCTGCACAAAGCCCCACTAAAACCTCCGCCCCCACGCCGAGTTTTTGTAGGTAGCGCGCCAGTTGATTGGTGCGACTGTTGAGTTCTCTGTAAGTGATGTGCTGGCTGTCGAAAGTTAGGGCGACATCCTCCAGATGGTGCCGGGCTCGCTCTTCAAATAACTGATGAATGCACTTATTTTGAGGATAATCTGTCCGAGTATCGTTCCATTCTCTGAATAATTGATTCACTTCATCCTCGCTCAATAAAGGTAAGTTAGCGATTCTTTGTTCTGGATTAGCCACAATGCTTTCCAGCAGCGTTTTAAAATGCCTCAGTATTCGGGCGATCGTAACTTCATTAAATAAATCTGTATTGTACACAGCTAAGCCTCTGAGGCCTTCCGAATCTTCCCAATGTTCGCCGTATCTGCTCCTAAAGTTATCGGAAGCTTCCCACAAATGCAGCTCTAAATCAAAGCGCGTTGTTTGAGTCTCCAAATGAAAATAACTCAACTTTAATTCTGGCAATTCTAGCTCGTCCAGCGGCGCATTTTGCAGCCCGAATACCACCTGAAACAGCGGGTGGCGATTCAACGATCGCTCTGGGTGCAATTCCTCGACTAGCTTCTCAAAAGGCAAATCTTGGTGAGCATAAGCTCCCAGGGTTACTTCCCGCACCCGGCCTAAAAAATCTCGAAATGTCGGGTTTCCCGAACAGTCTGTTCGCAGCACTAAAGTATTGACAAAAAAACCGATTAATGCTTCAATTTCGCTCAGGTTGCGATTGGCGATCGGCGAACCTACCACAATATCTTCTTGTTGCGAGTAACGGTAAAGCAAAGTTTGAAATGCTGCGAGCACTGTCATAAATAAAGTCGCTCCTTCTCGCTGCGAGAGCGCTAAAAGTGCATCCTTCAGCTTTTTCGGCAGTTCTAAATATTGAGTTTTCCCCCGATAATTTTGCCTAGGTGGTGCAGGGCGATCTGTGGGCAAATTTAACATAGAAATCCCGTGCAGTTGCTGCCGCCAATAAGCTAGCTGAGTTTCTAATACTTCACCTTGCAGCCATTCGCGCTGCCACTCGGCAAAGTCGGCATATTGAAGTGATAATTCTGGCAGGGGAGATGGCTGTTGATTTATCAAAGCTGTATAGATAGCTTCTATTTCTCGAATTAGCACCCCGATCGACCAATCATCGGAGGCTATGTGGTGCATATTTAGCAAGAGAATATGCTCCCTATCTGTCAGCCGCAGGATGGTGACTCGCATCAGCGGCCCCCTGGATAAATTGAAAGGGCGAAGAGATTCTGCCGCGGAGAGTTTCTTTGCTTCTGTGTGCCGTTGTTCTGGCGGCAAATGTTGCAGTTCTAATAGTGTTAAATTAGTCTTGAAAGCGGCAGAGATTATCTGCACTGGTTGACCTGATACCGCTGCAAAAGTGGTTCGCAAAGTTTCGTGCCGCTGCACTATTTCGTTGAAGGTTTGCTCTAAGGCTGTTAAGTTGAGCGCACCAGTTAAGCGCAGTGCTGTTACTACATTATAGAAAGGGTTTTCCGGTGCGAATTGGTCGAGAAACCACAAGCGCTGCTGGGCAAATGATGCCGGAAAGACACACACTTCCGCATCCTCAGAAATATTCAGTCTTTCTATATCGTTTGTAAAGGAATTGTCATAAAATTCGGAGGCCATATCTGTTGCTCTTCGGGGATGGGATGTGTTAATTTTTTGATGGCGTGGGGTTGCTTTTTGAGGGTGCGATCGTCTCTTAAAACTTTCGCGAGCAAAAGATCGGAACTGTTAACATCATAAATCTGGGTGCGGGAGTGCGGGAGAGACGCGGGCAAAAGAAACCGAGTTTTTGACCGCACGATCAAGTTATCCGTTGAGGGGCTAGGAGTGCCACCCCCCAATCAAATTTAGTCGGCCAACGGACTCTTAGCCTTGTGATTCGGGTGCAATCGGGTGAGTTAGATGCGAGAATTACCGGGAGCAATTCGTGGAGAGGTCAAGCTGTAGTATGATTTCTAATTGCACAAAGTGTTCTTGGGGGGATTCCCTGCGGGATAGCTTTGCTTCACGCAATTTTCTCACATTTCTAGCTTAGCGACTACGATTGATTAAACAGTGTTCGCAATCTCTTAGATCAACTCACTATAACTTGCGACCTGATGCAGGCAAAATACTTAAGAACACTGAACGTGCAGTTTAAATTAGAGGTTATAGGCTAATGGCGCAGCGGAACGTATACTCGTCAAAGGACGAGCCAGAGGATGCACAATCAGCAGAAGAAGTCCTCCACTCAGTAATGCAAGAACTGGACGCTTTGCATCAAAATGTCAAAGGCCAGTTAAATCAAGACATTACTCGGCTGCAAACTGAAAAAAATCACCTGATTGAAGATATTGAAGACCTGCGGGAGCAATATCGCAAATTGCAGTCTCAGCAAATGGAATCTCTGTCTGGGCGATACATTCAGCAGCAGCAATTGTGGCTGAAGCAGTTGGCTCAAGTTTTGGCTCACAATTTGCAGGATTTGTTGGTGCAGCGGTTCAACGAACTCAGTGCTAATTCGGGAAATTCTCTCAGCAGCCCTATTCCCAGTGGCGAGTTCCCGATACCCTTGCCACCGAGCAACTACGACGAACGGGCTTCGCAGTTGCTGGCGGCGCTGGATGAAAGGATCGATCGCAGTTTCCAGATGCTGGAACAAGATTTAACCAGTTACGAAAGCGAGCTTTCCGTGCGGCTCAACAACATGAAAACCTTGGAACTGCAAGGGGAAGAGCTGTTACAAAATCTCGTAAACCGCATCAGGGAAGAACTCGAAGAAGAAGAAGCATATCTTGAGAATCCTTTCGATGCTCAAGATTCCTATGTCGAGGAATCAACTAATTCTGTTAATTCTGTCCGCCCGCAATTTCTGCCGCCAACACCTGCGGAAACGCCGCGAGAACCCGTGCCACAGCCTTCTTCAGCGCCTGCTGCAACTGTTAAAGCATCTTCTCAAGTACAGACAGGTTTGGTGCTGGCTTTGTCTTCGGCGGTGGTATTGTCGCTGTTTAATGTTTGTTTAAGAATTCTGATTAAAGGCAAAAATCCTCGGATGGTTTTTGGGTTGTTTGAATTTCCGGGGGTGGTGACTCCAGGTTTTGGAAATTCTTTGTTGATTTTGTTGATGCGGCTGATCGTGGTGATGGCTTTGATGCCGATATTGGCGACATTTCTCTATCCTTCTGTGTGGAAAGATATTAGGCGGTTGTTCGAGTCGGGCGATCGAGCTTTGTGGAGTAAAGTTTTAGGAAGCGCATTTTTTCTGTTTTTGTCTCAGGTTTTGATTTATTTGGCGATCGGCAATATTCCAGCGGGGATTGCGATTACGATTTTCTTTATTTACCCGATCGTCACCGTACTGGGTTCTTGGATATTGTTTGGCTCTCGCCCTAGCAAAGTCGGCTTTTTCGCGATAGTCGGGATTACCGCAGGTCTGATTTTAGCTGGGTGGCCGAGTTTTGCTGCCCAAGCTCCGGGCGGCGGCAATGTCGGGGTGGGAGTCACGGCGGCACTGGCTTCTGGGATTACCTTTGCAGGTTACGTATTGCTGACGCAAATGGCCGCGGGCAAGCTGCACCCAATTCCATTTAGTTTAGTTAATTTCGCCGCGATTTTTGTATTTTCCTCCCTGAGTTTGTGGGTGCCACTGTCGGAAAATTTTTCTCCTAAAATCGACCAAAATGTTTGGCCGGGTTTGATTTTGGGAGGTGTTGTTTTAGGGGTGCTGACGCTGTTTAGCTATCTTTTGAATAATTTTGCCATCCGCTTTGCGGGGGCAGCCTTAGCGTCAGTAATTGGCACTTTGGGGCCGGCAATGACCGCACTCTTCGGTTTTCTAATTATCAATGAGAAGTTGCAGCCTGTGGCAATTCTAGGCATGGCTGTAGTGACGTTGAGCGTGGCTGCTATGAGTGTAGAACGCATAACGGCTCCTCAAAAGAAGGCTAGTTAAGGCAAGAATTTGGGCGATCGCCCATTCCAAAACCCGGTTTCTTCAAGAAACCGGGTTTCTCTATGCCGAGACAATATCAATAGGCTTATTGCATAAATCTTTGATTGATAGGGAAACCGCAGAGGCATTTCAAGATAGGAGAACGAATGCCTACAATTAAAGTCTAAACAAGAGAAATAACCACTCGAAAACCCACAATACTAGCCTTACAATCCGGCTGATATCTGAGGCGACACGCGCTGCGACAATTCGGAGGATTATCGTTCCAAGAACCGCCCCGCAACAACCTCAGCGAAGAGTCGCCGTCAGATTCCCAAACGCTACCATCAGCAGGCGCACCGTTATAATTATTGTGCCAAGAATCCGCGCACCATTCCCAAACATTTCCGTGGAAATCGTACAATCCAAAAGCATTAGGTTTAAAACTGCCAACATCTGTCGTTTGAAAGCGATAAACTCCCTTCGGCGCATCAGCGTAATTAGAATTTCCGTTGTAATTGGCTAACTCGCTGGTAATCGTTTCCCCAAAGTGAAACGGCCCCGTAGTTTGCCCCCGGCAAGCATATTCCCATTGGGCTTCGCTAGGCAAGCGATAATTCTTACCAGTTTTGCGAGAAAGTCTCGCGCAAAACTCCAAAGCCTCGTACCAAGATACATTTTCTATAGGTCGATTTGCACCTTTAAAACGGGCAGCATCGGGATTGAGAAATATTTTAATTTCCGGCAGCGCCGCCACTGCTTTCCACTGGGCCTGAGTGACTGGAAATTTGCTAATATAGAAAGATCCTAAAGTTACTGGGTGCTGCGGTTTTTCGTCGCTGTCACCCCGCTCTTTTGGAGAACCCATGAGGAAAGTACCGCCAGGAATAGATACCATTTGCATGACTATACGGCTACCAAGAGGTTCTTCCAAAAAACGCGCTTTACCGCTGTTAAGGTTAGTTGGCTGCCCGCGCTTGTCTACTGTCACTACCTGAAATTCAAAAGTGCTTTTGACAGCCGCAATTCTCTGCGATGCCTTGTTATGAGGCGGATTGGTGTTGGATTTTACCCTGGGATTAACAGAGATATTGCTATTGATTGGCCCGCTGTGATTGAGCGGAGTATTAATAGCAAGTAGCCCTCCCTTTGTCACAGCAGAATTTAAAGCAAGTGGGCCTCCCTTGGTCACAGCAGAATTTAAAGCAAGTTGTCCTCCCTGGACAAAAGGGGGTTGGGGAGGTAAAGAATAGAGATTTAAAGCTTTGATTACTTCATCAGCCGATTGATATCTATTTTTGAGATAATCTTCAGTTAACTTATCTAAAATTTTTGTCAAATCGCTGCTGACTTTTGTGCTGGCGGGCAACCGTTCTCTCCAAACCCAGCCGCCGTTTATGGGGTCATAAAGGTCATCGGAACCGTCAACTTTTGGCAAGCATTGAGTTAGCAGTCTTAGGCAAGTTATCCCCAAACTGTACAAATCGCTTCCGGGGAAAACTTGACCGCGCATTTGTTCTATCGGCGAATATCCGGGCGTTCCTACCGTCGTGCCTACTTTGCTCATCAGGGAGCCCGTCACTTGTTTGGAAATGCCAAAATCTATCAAAACTAACTCTCCGCGCCCTCCTCTTCGGAAAGCTGAATTGCGAAAATTTCCCGCCTTTGGCAGAGATGAGCTAACAGAGGTGCGGCGGCGCATGATATTCTCAAGTTTGATGTCTCGGTGAATGACATTGCGATCGTGCACAAATTTCAAAATCGGCAGTACATCTGCCAACAACTGCCAAATTTTTTCTTCGCTAAAAACACCCTGCTGAGTTAATTCTGCTAGTAAAGTTTGCCCCTCAATCAACTCTTGTACTAAATAAAGTCGCTTGTCTTGCTCAAAATAAGCAATTAATCGAGGAATTTGGGGATGTTCGCCGAGTTCGTAAAGTCGTTTTGCTTCTGCTTTAAACAATTCTGTCGCTTTTTCAAGTGCGGAGGTTCCTTGAAATTGGGGTACAAACTGCTTAATTACGCAGGGATCGTCCATGCGATCGGTATCTACCGCTTCATAAGTTCTGCCAAATCCCCCTTCCCCCAACAGTCTAATCACGCGGTAGCGGTTTCTGAAGAGAGGCGTGAGGTCGGACTTGCCGCAACTTTGACAAAATTTAGAGTTGTCGGGATTGAAAGGATGAGAACACGCGGGATTAGAACAGTAGAACATATCTGGGAAGAAATGATCCGGTTAAGGTTATGATATATCTTTTTTGCCCCCTCATGAAGGAGTAAAAATTTGCAAGCTGTCCTGCATTTAAATTTAAGCTTTCAGGCGGGCAAGATGTTAAGCTTTGTCGAGGCGGGATCTCGTGTCCAGCCCAGAAGAGTTATAAGAAATCGATTTGAAGATAAAAAATAGTAGCTCGATCGACATCCGTAGTATTTAGTATTAAATCAAACACTCTAGAATTATCGGGCTAATGTTGTGAAGCCGGCATCGACATATCGATCCACAGGTAATTTTGAAGTATTTGGTATTGCGATCGCGATCGCGGCGCGTTTGGGCTAACCGGACTGCGACAACCATTGCAACTCAACAGATAATTCATGCTTTGTTCCGGTGAGGGCGCAATGTGTTGTGCGGCAATAGCGACATAACTGTTACCATGACTTGTTCTGCCACTGTCAACTACAAGCTCTGACAATCTTATTTATGGGCGGATTTTTTAAACAGTTTGGACACAGCACCTCTCAACATATGCGGTAGTAACTTTGGTCCCGGCAAAAAAACAATCCCTAACTGCTGCATTAATCCAAGTGCATCACCCTGCCCCCAATGCTCCACGATTTTGCCGTTCTCGACTCGATCGATGTGCATAACCGCCAAGCTGATTTGTTTGCCCGTTGGCGGCAAACCTTGAAATTCTCCGAGGTGTGTTGTTGTGAATGTTCCGCACGTCACCACTTTATTGTCTGCAACCACGACCTCATCAAAAACGTGTTGACCCTGACTAAAAGCTAGATAAAACGACATCCCGAACTGCTTGAACTCCTCCCCGTCCAATGGCTTTGGCATTCCCGCCATGTGAGCAATAAAATTCGGCGCTAGAAGCTCTAAGGCTTGTTCCATTTTGTGATCGTCGAACGCTTTGTAGAACTGGAGAACGATTGCTTTGTTTTGGTCAGTCAGCATACATAATTTTGTTTTGAACTAAATTGTAACGCGACTTACGATCGTTCGATCGCCCTTAACAAAGATCGTACTCTTGGCAGAACAATAAGGGCGTTGCTTAATCAGGGTATGAAAAAAATCACTTGAAAATCCCGAATTTTTGTGAATACTGGTTTCTATGACTTGCATATTTAGCCTTTCATACCCTAAATCAGCAACGCCCAATAAGGCTAGAAACTAAAAGAGCGATCGTACCGAATTGAAGAGCGATCGCACCACTGGTAATTTTGAAGTATTGGGTATTGCGATCGAGTGTTGG
The DNA here is from genome assembly GCF_036702135.1 of Microcoleus sp. LAD1_D3. NCBI lineage: Bacteria > Bacillati > Cyanobacteriota > Cyanophyceae > Oscillatoriales > Microcoleaceae > Microcoleus > Microcoleus sp. LAD1_D3. Next base: position 20,993 of record NZ_JAUBSB010000003.1, read on the forward strand.
AAACTACAACTCATATCGTGTCCGATTAATCAGTTATCATTCAAATTCATCTTCAAAATAACCGAGCGCCTGGAATTCTCTACAAACTGTTTGCCACATTCCTTACAGCGATAGCACTGCTTCCCCCGTCGATAACCGTTTTTGGACAACTGCTCAGATTGACAATGAGGACATTTCATTACTTTCATTACATTACTTGACCGACCTTCCCCCACATACGACTCTAAATACGACACCAACAAGTCCTCAATCTGCTGTACCAGTTGTTGGCGATGCTGTCGATCGGGGTTGCGAAGTGCCGACAGAATGACAGCATTACTGCTGTGAACGCAAACCTCCGCTAACAGGCTGCATTGCGCCTCACTCAAGCTGGGATTTCTTTGCTTCAACAAACTCGCCATAAAGTCGATCGCCTCCTGAGTCATGCTTTCATCGATCGACTGGAAAATCTCGCGCGCTATATAAAACTGCACAAACACCACCCGTGATACAGGCTGTTCAAACATCTCTGCAACAGCAGTGACAAGGGTATGAATCATTTCGCGCAGCGGTAACTGAACGATTTCCGACGTGTTCGCCTGCGCCCACATCCCCTTAACCCGATCGGCATGACGCAGCTCCATTGCATTAAAAATGGCCGCTTTATCAGGAAAAAACTGATACAGAGAACCGATGGCTGTCCCTGCTTTTGCTGCAATTAGATGGGTAGTCGCCTCCCAATAGCCCACCTCGTCAAACACTGCTGCTGCTGCATCCAAGATTTTTTCGACTCTTTCTTTACCACGCTGCTGTTTCGGTTGACGGCGCAAACTGCTTGACAAATGTGAATATTCTGTCATATTCTAGAAAAGCGACAAATCTCTCACAATTTTATGTCTCAAGGAGAACACCATGCAGTCTATGCTTCCCGGTGCGCCTTGGCTGTTGGCACATAAGTCAATGCTGGCAGCGAACCAACCTCGCAAAATTTCCTTGTATGGCACCGACTATGTGATGTGGAAAGATCCTGCCGGAACCATCCATGCCTTGCCCAATGCCTGTCCGCACATGGGAGCAATGCTGTCGGAAGGATGGTGCGAAGCCGAAAGCGATCGCACAAGCGGTGTCGTCTGCCCGTTCCATGCCCTGAAGTTTGATGCTGAAGGCTGCACCGTATTACCCGGATCGAATAAAAAAACATTGCCCTTACTAAAACCGTTAGATCTGATTATTCAAGATGACTTCATTTGGTCTTATGGGGAATACGATCCGCAAGTCCCCATTCCCAATGTGCTCAAGGAAATCGCAGAAACTTACTACTTCATCGGGCATACCGCCGATCGCAGCGTTGAGACAAATTTGCTGACGATGCTGCTAAATATGCACGACTATAATCATCAAAACGGCACCCACCGGGACTTGTTTAGGATTACCGATGTGGAATTTCATCAATTCATTGATGAGGGACATCAATCCCATGCGTTTTATGATATGCCTACTGCCCCTTACACTTTGGCAGAAAAGCTCAGAAAACCAGATTTGTTTTTACTGCCCAGCACCATTAAAGCGCACCTAGAAAATCATTTCCCATCCCTAGTAATTTTTCATGGAGAAATGCCATTCGGCAAAGGTGCACAGTGTCATATATTCGTACCAGAAGCCGAAAATCGGACGCGGACTTATATTTTGCTGTTCGGTCAAGCAAAGCATCCTATATTTAAGGTGTTGGGGGGGACGTATCTCAATTTTGGCAAAGTTGTGGTGGATCAAGATGCGGATATTTTAGGAAAAATTTATCCCGATACGCCTCAAAAAATTAAACTCAATAATGAAGTTGGGATGGATTGGGTACGGCGCAATTTTGAAAGTTTTCCAAATGTGAGGGAGCCTAATCTTTCAAGGTAGATAATGAAGATGGCTTCAGCGTTATGCCACGCCGATCGCTTAATCGGTAAATGTTTTTAGATTTCCCATAAAGCCATTCCAGCACTTATTTTTTTACCTAACTACTTACTTTTGGGCAACAATTGATTGAGCGCACCACACAAGTATCCCTTCACGGTGTCCCTACTTGCACCTACACCGCTCGGAAGGGTAAAGATCATCTCGACAGTTAATAGGTTCCCATCCATTGAGGCAAACACATCAATTGGCAAAGCACGCTGAAATGCTGTTGCGGGATTTTCAGCTTTCATGACACCTGCGCTCACATCAGTGCTAATAGTTTTGATGCTCTCGCGGGCCAAAATGGGTCGTAATTGGGAAAATGCTCTCTCTACCGATAACCCCTCAACCTGAACACGGGCAGAAAAGGCGGCACCATTCAAAAAGTCCCCTTTTTTTTGAAAGCTTTCTTCGCAGGTTGTGGCAACAGCGGGGGTGGCTAAACACATGAGAGCAAGAGTCAAGAGGAGCGATCGCATATTAGCTAAGGAATGAAGAAGGCAACAATTATCAACATCATGATGAACCATCATGGGATTGTTTGGCAAGAGGTGCAAGTGCCTTCGACGGTTTTTAGCATGAGTTGCAGTTGAATTAGTATTTGCTTCTATTCTAGCAACTATAGAAACAAGAATAATTAAGGCTAAAGACTAAAAGGGCGATCGCAGTGAATTGAAGGGCGATCGCCCGTAGGTAATTTTGAAGTATTGGGTATTAAGTATTGTGATCGCTAGCAACCTCAACTGATTGCCTCAATCTTTCACCGGTACATCAGCTCGATCTGAGAATTTTCATCACTATAAAAAAAGACTAGGTATTTGTTTTTTTATTGAGTGTAAAAATTGCAATTGTATCACAATAGGATTACCCCTATCTGCTTGTTATGGAAATAGATCGTGTGCCATTTCTGAATCGCCTCCGGCGCACCATGTCCTCTGCGGAAGCTTGGGGGTTTAGTGTGGTTGGATATCTGATGTGGTTTAACTTATCGCCGTTGATGCAAGCAGAAATTGGCTCCGCATCGCTGTTGGTCTGGATTCCTGGTGTTATCGTCGGAATTCTGTTTAACCTTCAAGTTCAGAGTTTGGGTGAGAAATATCCAGATGTATCTGGAGGAACACCAAATTACATCACGCGATTGCTCGATCGTTACCCTACCCTTTCCCGCTACTTGGGGATTGCCTACTACTTGGGGTGGGTTTCCTTTCCGGCCATTAATGCGATCGTCATCACAGATTTGATCCAATTCCATTTAGCACCGATGGGGCTGAATATTCCAGAAAAAGTGTTTGAGATCGGTTTTACTGCGATCGCTTACTTTGTAGCATTCAGTGGCACCCGCGCCGTCGCCATTCTTCACCTCTTTTTTGTCTTTCCTTCGATCGGCTTTTTACTCCTCTTCTGCGTTCAGGGTTTAGGCTGGCTTGCCTTTTCGCCCCAAAGCGCCGGACTCTTGCCCAGCAGCATTGATGCCATCAGTGTCCACGACTGGCTGAAATGGTACTTGTTTGCCGCTTATAGCTTCTATGGCTGTGACACAGCTTCATCCTTTGTAGCAGACAGTCTCCACCCAAAAGACACCCTCAAGGCGCTGTCTTGGGTTGCCTGGTTCATGCCTCTGGTGTTTGTCGGTGGCACTTTAGTGTTGGTGCAGTTGGCAACCGCTGCCGGTTTAGAAGGCAATTTGTACGGCAAATTCCTGGTGGCTGCCAAGCCTTTCTGGGGAGACGCTGCCCCTGTCATAGTCACTTTGCTGGTTGCGGCTAGCTGTTTGTTGGGATCTGCGACTAGCGTTTGCAATACGCCCCGCATCCTTTTCCAACTCGCGCAGGATGGGCTGTTGTCTCCCGTGTTTGGCGCAGTGTCCCGTCGGGGTGCCCTAGAACCCGCGCTGTTGCTAACCTTTATATGTAGTTTAGGATTTTTAGTATGGGGCAACACCACTCGAATTGTCGTGGTGTCAGGGGTGAGTTTTTTCATTTCTATCATGGGGTTGCACTTGGGGCTGTGGATGCAGCGCAAGGATCCAGTCGTGCGTTGGGGGCGACTATCCTTAGCATTACTGGTGGTGGAGTTCATTTCCCTGGTGGTGGGTGGTGTTGCCTGGGGGTGGATGGATTTTGGTCTCGGATTGCTGTTGCCGTTAGTAGTGATAGCGATCGACGCTGCGATTCTGCGGATTCCTTGGGCATATTTGCATTTACCATGGTGGGATCGACTCCATACCAAGCCAGTAACTCCTCCTAAAAACGAAGATTTTGTGGTGCTTCAGGTCGCAATTTTGATTGCGCTGATTTGTGGTGCAGCGACGATCAGTTGGCTCATCCGCTCTTGGCTGCGGGTAGAAGCCGGAACCAACAATCCCTATCTGCTGATTATTGTGTTGATGACGCTGGCATTTCTGGGAGTGGCGATTGCTTGCTGGACAAGTCTGCCCCAGGTTGCTGCGATGGAAGAACTAGCAATCTCCTCGACTGCACAAGCTAAAGAACTGGAGACGACCCTAAATGAACTGAAAAAAGCTCAGATGCAAGTTATCCAAAGCGAAAAAATGTCTAGCTTGGGACAGTTGGTTGCGGGAATTGCCCATGAAATCAATAACCCGGTCAACTTCATCCACGGTAATCTCACCCACCTAGACGAATATACCCAAAATCTGCTGCAGATGATAGAACTCTATCAACAGCGCCATCCCAGCAACGATCCAGATGTGCAAGCAATGGCAGAGGAAATCGATTTGGAATTCCTCACTGAAGATATCCACAAGATAATTTCATCTCTAAGGGTAGGAACCGAGCGAATTCGCGGTATTGTCCTCTCGTTGCGAAACTTTTCTCGCATGGATGAAGCAGACATCAAAAATGTTGATATTCATGAGGGAATTGAAAGTACATTGCTGATTTTGCAACACCGGCTCAAAGATAGATCGGATCGTCCAGGCGTGGTAACGATCAAAGACTATGGCACATTGCCCAAGGTGGAATGTTTCCCCGGACAACTCAATCAGGTATTCATGAATATTTTGGTCAATGCCCTGGATGCCCTAGATGAGATGAATACCAAACGCTCGTATCAGGAGCTTAAAGACACCCCGAACCAGATTAGGATTAGGACTTCTGCGATCGACAATCAATGGGTGGAGGTTGCGATCGCTGACAACGGCATTGGTATGCCAGACCCAGTGAAGCAGCGCATTTTTGACCCCTTTTTTACCACCAAAGCGATCGGTAAAGGTACGGGTTTGGGAATGTCGATTAGTTATCACATCATTACTGAAAAACATGGCGGGAAAATCAAGTGTTTTTCTACACCTGTCTCTGGTACTGAGTTTGTGATTCAGATCCCCATTCGGCAACAGACAATTTCAGGATTCCCCATCGCTGCTCAATCTTAACCACTTCGGGTTCAGTGCAGCCCTCAAACAATCTGAGGCGGTACAGTAATCGATGGGGGTGTCAATTACCGCCAACTGCTCGATCTGAAGCCGTAACAATCTTAGAAGCGCGATCGCCCTTAACAAATATTGCACTCTTGGGATAACAATAAGGATAGAAACCTGTATTGCAGCGATCGCACGCTCATTGAAGAGCGATCGACCGCAGGTAATTTTTAAGTATTCGGTATTGCGATCGAGCGTTGGAAACTACAACTCATCAATCGTCACTAATCCCCCCTCAGTGAACTGAATCACAAGTTCTTGCTCGTCGAGCAAAGCAGTTCCAATCAGAGGTCTTCGCCCTGTAGCAAATACACGAACTTCTCGTTCTTCCCCGTCCCAAAGGATGATTGCTTCGTGAACTGCTACTAGGACTTCACTGTTATCTGCTAAGTTTACAGGCAGATCGTACAGGAACGGCAACCCCAGTAAGGTAACTGCCTCCGGTGGCAAACATAGGTAGTCAGTGAAGCCCGTATCTATGACAAACTCGATCGGGAAAGTAGAGCCGCTTGGGAGGAGAAACGTCAACGCGACGATCGCGTGCCGATCGGTCACAATACCAGAAATCACTTGTTGACACGCTCCATTACACCACCGAACGAAGCAGCCACATTGTAACCAATACGAATGCCAAAAAGTCGAGCATACGGATGCTTTGCCATCAGACTACGTGCGGCTTTTAGCCCAGTTTTATCAACTTCGTAGTCACCTGTTTCAATATCAATGATGACCATCTTGCCAATATTCTCTTCTAATTCAATTTTTTGGCGGATGGTACTCTCATACAAATGTTTCGCACGACGAGCGACTTCTTCACGACTCAAAAGGATTGTTTGCATACATTCCCTCTTTTTTGTAACTTTTGATCCTGTTATGGATATGATAGCTCACTTACACTGCTACATAACGTTGACTGAGTAGGCACGAATTGCTCTATCTACTGTCGCAATAGTCATAACATTCTGTAAAGCTTGACCTATAAGCATTCTGTCAAATGGATCGCGATGTAATGGTGGCAGTTTAGCCAGTTGAGCTACGCTACTTTCATCCAGAGAAAGACTGACAATTTGATGAAGATCGCGCTGTTTGGGTAAATATGTTTCGGGATGATCCGGCAGAGGTAACTTACCCAACTGGTACTTGACAATTGCTTCCCAGACTGAAACTGCACTCAAATAGACCTGATTATCTGGATCGCGAATTGCATCTCGAACATATGTTGATAACTGGGCGTCACCACTGATGAACCATAAAAATATGTGCGTATCTAGCAGAATCTTCATTTACCTTCAAATGCACAGAGGATATCTTCTGGCAAAGGATCGTCGAAATCATCTGGAACAGTAAACTCGCCTGCACACAAACCGAATGGTCGCAATTGCTTGCTGCTAGAAATAGGCCTGAGTTCGGCGATCGGCTTATCTGCAAGCAGGATAATAAAAGTTGCACCTGCTTCCACTTGACGCAGAAACTTTGAAGGATCGCGCTGAATTTCGTCAACTGTCACGTTCAACATAAAAATGCCTCAGTATAAAGCTTCATGGAGAATACTCCGCCTCACTCAATTGTAGATGATGGAGCGTATGCTCCCAGTTAGGATAAGTCTTGAATCATAATTAGTGAATTAAAGAGCGATCAATCTACTGGTATTTTTAATGTATTGGGTATTGCGATCGAAGCACGATCGGTTCCTGAAAATTCTCAACTCCACTTTCAACTACCTCGATACAGTCGGCCTACAACTGGCTTGTTATATCAAGTCCGAGCAATTGCATAATTTAATTGAACTCACAAGTTATTTGATTGCCAAGATTCAGCGTTTCCTGAACTTTTTCTTTCAGCTTATTGAAGTTCGTAGAGTATTTTTCCTTTAAATTAAATAACTCTCTCAGGTCTGAGTCTGTGAAGAAGCAACTAGCCAAAGGTGATAAAGGCATTGTACCAAATCCCAAAAGCTCACCCTTAGAATCTGTATATATGGGTTTTGAGTCAACCAATTCAATTCTAGATCTCAAGGTAAGTAGACTTTTGCATTTCCTCTCAATATCATCCAATTGCTGGTAAAAAATTTGAATTTTTGACATTAACTCTCTACTACTTGGAGCAAGAAGTAAACGAGACGAGGTATCTCGCCATACGCCGCGATTTTCACTAAAGCATGATTGCCATTTTTTCGATAAAGCATCTTGATTTTGATTAAAAAGTTCCTGAAGTAAGTTGCAGTCTTGCTGTATTTCCAAGCTCAAAAGACAATGAATAGATGCAACCTGCTCACTACTTATAGATTTATCTTGATTGCTAAATATCTCTTCCCACTCAGAATAATACTTCTTGAGTAAATCACGATTATTGGGATCTGCCAAGTCATTGCATATATCTTCCCAAAACACTATATAGACAGGGAACTTATTTTCTAATTCACGCTCTTCCTTTAAAGACTGGACCAAATCTTGAAGCTTTGTATCTCTTGATGCCGTAGTTGCAATAATGTACTCACTGAGTGGAGGTGAAAAGCCTTCTGCTTTGACAATCTCTTCCTTGATTATTTTCTTGGTTAGCTTGTTATCCTCATATCTTTTACACTGAACACCTATATACTTGTTGCCGGAACTGTTTTGCCGACCATAAATATCAATACCATTTTGTGGCTGTCCACTTCTGCCATATTTCTGTGCATGATTGTCGTGCCATTTTCGTTTATAAATTTCCAATGTAATATCCTCAAATTCATCCCAAGATTTAGGTTTTGGTAAATCACTTGTGGAAGGTGTCGGCATGGCTGCTAATGTAATGTTTTTAACAGAGACTGCACTACTAGGATAGCACAACTACCAAATAATTCAGTTTCGATCGCCCCACCGAAAAAACAAATAGAAAACCCCAAACCCTATTTTAAAATAGGGTTTGGGGGTTTTCTTATATATCCAGTTTAAATCACAACTTGCTCGGCTCGATCGCAGGAGCACGCAGAGACACAGTTTTATCCGTAGCAGCCTTAGCCACCAAAGAAGGCACAGAATCGCGCAACTTTGCAGTCAACTGTACAGTAGTCGCATCGTAAACCTGAGTCAGCATCTTCGGATACAAACCAATGCCAATAATCGGCACTAACAGAGCCGCAATAATAAACACTTCTCGCGGTTCCGCATCCACCAACTCTTCGTGTTCCGACAATTCCTTATTTTCAGGGCCGTAGAAGATTTCACGCAGCATCGACAGCAGGTAAATCGGAGTCAAAATCACCCCGACAGCAGCTAGAAATACCACGCAAACCTTAAACACAGGATTGTAAGCATCGCTGGTTGCAAAACCTACAAACACCATCAATTCTGCTACAAAACCGCTCATTCCCGGCAAAGCCAAAGAAGCCATAGAACAAGCAGTCCACATAGCAAAAACCTTACGCATTTTTTGCCCGACACCGCCCATTTCATCGAGCATGAGGGTGTGAGTGCGATCGTAAGTGCAACCCACCATAAAGAACAAACTCGCCCCGATTAAACCGTGGGAAACCATTTGCAGCATTGCACCGCTAACACCCAAATCGGTAAACGAAGCTATCCCGATTAACACAAACCCCATGTGCGAAATCGAAGAATAAGCAATTTTCCGCTTCAAATTTCGCTGAGCAAAAGAAGTTAAGGCGGCGTAAACAATGTTAACCACACCCAAAATTACCAAGATGGGTGCGAAGGTAGCGTGAGCATCCGGGAGCATTCCCGCATTCATCCGCAGTAAAGCGTAACCGCCCATTTTTAGCAGAATTCCTGCTAGCAACATGTGGGCGGGTGCGGTTGCTTCGCCGTGAGCGTCAGGGAGCCAAGTGTGGAGGGGAAAAATCGGCAGTTTGACGCCGTAAGCTATTAAGAAACCTGTGTACAGGAGCAATTCTACATTGGGGGCGTAATCTTTAGCTGCGATCGCCCGCATATCGAAAGTCACAGTATCGCCGTAAAACGCCATCGTCAGCCCGCCCAGCAAAATAAAGAGCGAACCGCCTGCGGTGTATAGAATAAACTTAGTTGCTGCGTAGAGGCGTTTTTTGCCGCCCCAGATTGACAAAATCAGGTAAATTGGGACTAATTCCAGTTCCCAAACTAGGAAAAACAGCAACATATCCTGTACGGCAAAAACTGCGATTTGGCCGCCGTACATTGTCAGCATCAAAAAGTAAAAAAGCTTCGGTTTAAATGTGACCGGCCAAGCTGCTAAAGTAGCCAGCGTAGTAATAAAACCAGTCAGCAAAATCAGCGGCATCGATAAACCGTCAGCACCCACCGACCAATTCAAATCGAGTTGCTGCACCCAAGTATAACTTTCTACCAGTTGCAAATCTGGATTGCTGAAGTCGTACTGAGTGTAAAAAGCGTAAACAAGTAGGGCAAAATCGATCAAACCGACAATTAGGGCATACCACCGCACCGTCTTGCCATCCTTATCGGGAATTAAAGGAATCAGCAAGGACGCAGCAATGGGAAACAGAATTGTTGTTGTTAACCAGGGAAAGTTAGCTGTATCCATTGCGTTTTAAAATGATCCATCAGTTATTAGGTTTAAACACATTTTGCCAATTTTGGCCTAAATTTTATACTTTCTTTAGACGGAACATTTTTTTTTGCTATTATTTGGACAAATTATGCGATCGCAACAGTTAATTTTAATCAAAGATTTATTTCTATTGGTTAATTGTCAATTGTGACTTATGGAGCTACTAACCTAAGACCATTTCTTAAAATATCTCCTGGTGGACACGCCACCGTGCTCATTGGTGTCAACTTAAGACTGAAGCCCATAATAAATGTCGCTTTTTTTCGAGTCTCGATCCCCCTAAATCCCCCTTAAGAAGGGGGACTTTGAGTGCTTCCAGTTCCCCCCTTATTAAGGGGGGATCGAGGCCTCATCGTCAGACAGCAGACCGGTACTAACTTTTACCTTAAGTTGACACCAATGGACAATGCCGTTTCCCTAAAGATTTAACTAACTCCCGAAACGATCGCAAAACCCAGAACTGCGACAAACACAATCAGGGCATAAAATTGAGCGCGACCGCTCTCAAAGTATTTCAAACCTTCGCCACTAACCAAGGTGATAAACCCTGTCAAGTTGACGACACCATCGACGACTCGCAAATCCACTTCCATGACTTGCCGCGCTAAACGGCGGCTGCCTTTGACAAAGAGAAATTCGTTGATATCGTCGAGATACCACTTGTTGAGGGAGAACTCGTAAAGCGGTTTGATTTTTTGGGCGATCGCACTTGCGTCAATTTTACGGCTCAAATACATCAGAGAAGCCAAAGTAATGCCCAGCAAAGCAATACCTACAGAGCTTCCGCCCATGATTAGAAATTCCGTCAAATTGAACTCAGCAGCGTGTTCCAAAACTTCCTCGAGAGACTCGCCAGGAGCACGAACAAACTGCTCGAAATAATTGGCAAACGGCGTACCGAGAAAACCGATAAACACAGAAGGTACTGCCAGCACCACTAACGGCAGAGCCATTGTCAGAGGAGATTCGTGAGGCAAATGGTCGTGCTCATCGTGACTGTCACCAGTTGATGCCAATTCCTTAACGTTCATCGCTCCAGGGCCGAAAACAACACCGGGTTGCAACAGTTGCCGCTTGATGGCGCTGTCATTTCCTCGGAATTCGCCCTCAAAGGTGCTGAAATACATCCGGAACATATAAAACGCGGTCATCCCGGCCGTCAGCCAGCTAACAGCCCACAGAGCGGGATTTGCTGCGAAGGCGCTGGCGAGGATTTCGTCTTTTGACCAAAAACCAGCAAACGGCGGAATTCCGCAGATTGCCAAATTTCCGATTAAAAAGCAAGAAGCGGTAATCGGCATATATTTCCGCAAGCCGCCCATGACTCGCATATCTTGAGCGAGTGCAGGGTTGTGGCCTACAACTGCTTCCATACCGTGAATCACTGAACCTGAACACAGGAACAGCATTGCTTTGAAGTAAGCGTGAGTCATCAAGTGGAAAAGTCCGGCACTGTAAGCGCCGACGCCCATTGCCATCACCATGTAGCCGAGTTGGGAGATGGTGGAGTAGGCTAAGCCTTTTTTGATGTCATTTTGGGTAATCGCGATCGAAGCACCCATAAATGCCGTAAAACAGCCTGTACAGGCAATCAAATTCATGACTGCCGGCAGCCCCTCAAACACCGGGTACATCCGAGCGATCAGGAATACGCCGGCGGCTACCATCGTGGCGGCGTGGATTAGAGCCGAAATCGGTGTCGGGCCTTCCATTGCGTCTGGTAGCCAGACGTGGAGGGGGAATTGAGCGGATTTGGCTGCTGGTCCCAAAAATATCAGGACGCCGAAGATTGTCGCCAGAGTCGCCGAAAGAGCACCGGATTCGACTAAGGAGTGCAGGCGTTCGCCCATCACCTCAAATTCAAAGCTGCCGGTGGCCCAGTAAATGCCGAGGATGCCCAGCAGTAGGCCGAAGTCGCCGACGCGGTTGGTGACAAAAGCTTTTTGGCAAGCGTCAGCAGCGGGTTTGCGATCGTACCAAAATCCGACTAGCAGGTACGAACACATACCTACGAGTTCCCAAAAAATGTAAATCTGAACGATGTTCGGGCTGATTACGAGACCCAACATCGACGCGCTGAAGATGCTCAGGTAGGCGTAAAAGCGCACGTACCCGTCATCGTGCGCCATGTAACCGTCGGTGTAAATCATCACCAAAAAGGCGACCGTGGTTACGATCGCCAGCATTACCGCCGTCAGGGGGTCGATGATATAGCCCATATTCAGCGAGAAGTCGCCAGCAGAAGCCCACTGAATAGTGCGGGTGTAGGGTGCGTGGCCCTGTAGTTGACTCCACAGCAATGCGAAAGAGAGTACCATTGACCCTCCGAGTGCGGAGACGATTAATATCGCATTCGCTTGTCGGAGTTTGTTGGTTGCCTGGTTAAAGGTGATTAAGCCTAGACCTACTAGCATTGCGCCTGCCAGTGGCAGGACTGGAATCAGCCAAGCATATTGATAAAGCAGTTCCATGACTGATAGGTAGTTTAAAGTTTCTACTAGATATTGACAAAACTGTAAACAATTGTGACACACGGCTGCGCCACTGGGCCAAAATACTTGCTCCAATTCTTTAAGTATCGCTATACCGGAGTGCGATCGTCTCGCGCTCGCACTACTTTTTTCCTCGCGAGACGATCGCACTCAACTGCGAAAATTATTATTCTCGTGCCAACAGAAACTATACGATAAATCTCACAGTCCTGTGCCTTCAAGACGGCGAGATTTATTTTGGTGTCAGATGGTTGATAGACAAATGGGGAAAGCTTTCTGCTTTCTACATAAAAGCCGAATGCCTTCTACACCAGAGCCGAATGCCTTGGGACCATTACCGGTTGGCTACTTCCTGAAGTTGCAGCCGTTGAGATGGGGAAGCTAGGTGAGCCGCGAGCATCCAGGAATCCAGAGTCCGCCGCAGTTCCTCGCGTCCTTGGTAGTCTTCCAATCTAAATCGAACTTTATCGCCCTCAAACAAAATCAGCGTGGGCAGACTTGTCAGCCGATAAGTGTGGGCCAACTTGAAACATTGATCTGCATTCACCCCTACGAGCTTGACTTTTCCTGCCCACTGTGCCTCAAAAGTCTTAAGCGTGGGGTCGATCGCGCGGCACAAACCGCACCAAGGCGCCGAAAAGTGAACTAAAACGGGGGTAGAGGCTTGAAACACCTCTTGTGCAAAAGTGCGTTCGCTAACCGACAACACCATGAGCCCTCAAAATTTAATAATTTTTTTCTATCCTAGGGATCATGCTACCAGTATATGTTCCTAGTTACACGCATCAAAAAAGGATGAATTTCCCACAACAAACCGGTAAAAATCACTACACCTACGTAGGAAGGGCGCAGAAACTCAAGCAAATCAAGGGTTTGACGCTTTTGCAGGATTGCCAAAAAAGGAATAATTGAGGTTCGAGATTTGATGGTTTCAAAGGATTCTCCAAAACGAGCCTGAAGCCGACTGTCGCCGTGCCACACTCCGAACAAGTGGTGAAGTACCAAACCGATGGAAGTGACTAGGGTAAAGCTAGTGCCAATCCACAGGGTGTGGGCCACGCACCAAATCACCTGTCCCACCATTTGCGGGTGACGGGTGATGCGAATAATGCCAGTTTCGTAGAGGTGAACTTGGGGCTTTTGGATGGCGGCAATTTCTAGGAGGTTGAAAGTTGCTGGATACAGAAACAGAAAGGAAATTGCCGAAAGTATCCAAACTGCGGGTTTAACTCCGGGTACTCCCTGTACTTGCCAAAGCTGCACGCCGTCGTAGCGATGGTTGAAAAAGTAGACAATCAGAATGACAGCTAGCGGCAAACTGACTAGGGCAAACAAAACGCGGTAAAGTCTCGGCCCGATCAGCTTTTCACCTTTTGGCCGGAGGGCTGCTAAACCGCTGTGGGCGATCGCAAAAACCAGTAACAGGCCCAGAATAACTAAGTGGGAGTCGAGCGCCAAGTCGATCGTCATTGCAAATATTAAGAAAAGTTATTGATTCTCGGCCAATTTGTGTCACAAAGTATCTATGGGAGCATTCAGCGGTTATCAGTCAGTTAACTGTTCACTGTTCGCTGTTGACTGTTGACTGTTCGCTGTTCGCTGTTCGCTGTTGACTGTTCGCTGTTGACTGTTCGCTGTTTGCTGTTCGCTGCCTACAGTCAACCGTCAACCGTCAACTGACAACTGACAACTGACAACTGACAATTTAGATATATGTCTGACCTTCCTTTCACTTTAGACCAGTTACGCATTCTCAAGGCGATCGCCTCTGAAGGAAGCTTCAAACGCGCCGCGGACAGCCTCTATGTATCCCAGCCAGCAGTTAGCTTGCAGGTGCAAAACTTAGAGAGACAGTTGGACGTGCCGCTGTTTGACCGGGGGGGGCGGCGGGCGCAACTGACCGAAGCCGGACACCTGCTGCTGAGTTACGGCGAGAAAATTTTATCGCTTTGCCAGGAAACTTGTCGAGCTCTGGAAGACTTGCAAAATCTCCAAGGCGGTACTTTGATCGTCGGCGCTTCCCAAACAACGGGAACCTATTTGCTGCCCCGGATGATTGGGATGTTTCGCCAAAAGTACCCGGATGTAGCAGTACAGCTTCACGTTCACTCCACTCGCCGCACGGCGTGGAGTGTGGCCAACGGGCAAATCGATTTGGCAATTGTTGGCGGAGAAATTCCTACCGAACTTGTAGAAGCTTTAGAAATTGTTCCTTACGCTGAGGACGAACTGGCTCTGATTCTTCCTCCGTCTCACCCGATGGTACAACAAGAAACTATCCAAAAAGAAGACCTTTACAAATTGCAGTTTATATCCCTCGATTCGCAGTCTACGATCCGCAAAGTAATCGATCAGGTGCTGACTCGCTGCGGCATAGACACGCGCCGGTTGAAAATAGAGATGGAACTAAATTCGATCGAAGCCATTAAAAATGCCGTTCAGTCGGGGCTGGGAGCTGCTTTTGTCTCGGTTTCGGCGATCGAAAAAGAGTTGCTCATGGGCGTCTTGCACAAATCTCAAATGGACGAAGTTGTGGTAACTCGAATTTTGTCGCTGATTTACAACCCCAACCGCTACCGTTCTAAAGCAGCAGAGGCTTTCAGCAATGAAATTTTGCCCCAGTTTGCTACTTATTCGACCATCCAGGAGAGGAAAGAACCCCCGGCGCTCGATTTGGGATTCATAGAAATAGCAACTCCCAACTCGGCGGGAGCTTAATCTATTAGGTCGCTGGCAGTTAGCAGTTCGCGGTTAGTTGATAAATCCAACTCTGATTTAACAATCGCTTTTTCTTCCCTCTTCCCTCTTCCTTCTTCCTTCTTCCCTCTTCCTTCTTCTTACCAAACAAAAATGGAAGTTTACTGCACCCGACCGGGCTGCCCGCGCCCTCAAAACTATTTTCCCGACCTCGATGACAGTTCGCGGCTGAAAACGGTGCAGCAAAAGTTTTGCACCGCTTGCGGGATGCCCATGATTTTGAGCGGCCGCTATTTGCCCGTGAGGTTGTTGGGTCAAGGCGGTTTTGGGGCGGCATTTTTGGCCAGAGACCGCTATACTCCCGCAATGCGGCAGTGCGTTGCTAAACTTTTGCAGCCGTCGGTAAGTCTAACTCCGCCCCAGCTAAAAATCGCTCAAACTCTGTTTGAACGGGAAGCGGCGGTGCTAGAAGAACTGGGAAACGAACATTCCCAAATTCCGAGTTTGCTCGCTTTTTTTGAGCTGACTGTTACGAGTTTGCAGCCGGGAAAAAACGATCAGTTTTTCTATCTGGTTCAAGAATTTATTGACGGTACAAATTTGGAGGATGAACTAGGTGTTAAAGGCAGGTTTTCGGAGGCGGAAACGGTGGAGGTGCTGCGGGAAATTTTGAAGGTTCTCGATTTTGTGCACTCTCGCGGTTCGATTCACCGGGATATTAAACCTGCTAATATTATGCGGGCTAAAAATCGTCGCCTTTATTTATTAGATTTTGGGGCTGTTAAACAAGTAACACAAAGTGTTGGGAGTGCAAAAGCTTCGACTGGTATTTATTCTTTGGGTTACGCTCCGCCAGAACAGATGAGCGGGCAAGAAGTTTATCCGGCAACGGATTTGTATGCTTTGGCTGTGACTTGTATTACTTTGCTGAGTGGTTTGCAGCCGACGGAGCTTTTTGATAGTTACAGAAACGAATGGAATTGGCATTCGCGGGCGCCGGTAAGTTCGCGTTTGGCTCACGTTCTCGATCGAATGTTATTATCAGCTCCCAGCCAGCGTTTTCAATCTGCGAGTGAGGTGGAAGCGGCTCTGATGTCTCGGCCTCAACAACATTCTCAACCACCTACAGTCGTGGTGGCGCCACCTCCGATACCTCTTCAACCGACTCTGCCTCCTCCTGTACGGGTTCCTGCAACACCTCCAGGAGGGCTGCAACCTTCGCAGAGAAGGACTTTTTCGATTTGGGAGGTTTTGTCGGGGGCGGCGTTTACGGGTTTTGAGGGGGGGGTGCTGGCGATCGCCCTGACGAGTTTGCTGCCCTCTCCTGGCTTGAGTATTGGATTGTTGGGGATGATTGTGGCGGGTTTGATTTACGGCCAGTACCGCAGGGCGATCGAACAAACTGAGATGTTGATTATTGGTGCAGGTACTGTGGCTTTGCTGTGGTTTTTTCCGGTTTTACAGACGGCGGCAGGTGCGATTTATCCGAATTCTCCGATCACTGGCGTGTTGTTTGTGGGATGGTTGGGTGCTTTGGGTGCGATCGCTGGCACAGCTATTTTTCGCTTGATTTATAAGTTACTTTCTAATATTTTTTAAGCTAATTAAATCGATGCAAAATCAGAAGTTGATTAACCCGAATTGGGTCATTGCTTGGGGCCCAGAAGCCCGATCCCACCCTGCAACTTGGGAAACGTCCGGTTTTGCCATAATCGGAGATCAACCCACCTTCAGCCCCAATCAGCGATTTGTGCTGGTAGGTGACTGCTGCTTTGATCGCACCCCAATTATCAAACAACATATTGATACAGATGGATTGACCGATTTGGCGATCGTCGGCCGGCTCTGGGAACAGTCAGGCGCTCAAACTTTGAGCTTACTGGAAGGACAATTTGCCCTTGCCGTGTGGGATAGAGACGAGCAAACCTTGTGTCTGGGGCGCGATCGCGTTGGAGCCAAAACCCTCTATTACACCCGTACAGGAACGACTCGCTGGATTGCGCCTCGACTGCGATCGCTCAATCCGTATCACGATCGAGAACTCGATTTAGTTGCTTTGCGCGACTATTTGTGCTGTGCATTTGTACCGGGAGCACAAACGCTGTGGGAAGCGGTGCGAGAGTTGCGGCCCGGTAGCTACCTGTACTTACCGGATATTGAGGCGCAGAGATACTGGCAGCCACAGGAGCAAATTACTAACGCCGATCGCCCTTTGGAATGGCATAGTCAACAAGTGCGATCGCTTTTGGAACAACTGGTGCAGGAAGCGCTACCAGCGGGAGAACCAGTCGCAGCATACCTTTCGGGTGGTATTGATTCCAGTTGCGTCACGGCGATCGCCACAAGGCTGCACGATCGTCCGGTACACACTTTTTCGATGCACTTTGGCGCTCAATATCCCAGCGAGATTGAATTTGCCAACATCGTCGCAGCACATTGTGGCACTGAGCACCATATTTTAGAAGTTTCGCCAAAGCAAATTTGGGAGTTGCTGCCGGAAACGCTGGCGGCGATGGATGATCCGGTGGGGGAAGGCTTGACGGTTCCCAATTTGCTGTTGGGGCGATCGGCAAAGCAATTCGCAGACGTGGTACTCAATGGCGAAGGTGGCGATCCGTGCTTTGGCGGGCCGAAAAATAAGCCGATGCTGCTCAACAGTTTGTATGGTTCGATTCAGGGTAAACCAGATCCGATCGCAGCTTACTTGACTTCGTTTCAGAAATGCTATGTGGATTTGCCACGTTTGCTGAAGCCGGAGGTTTGGGAAAAGGTGAAGAATGCGCCTTCCGTCTTTGCTGAGGAATTGCAACAGACAGAAACGACGTTTTTGAATCGGCTGATGCGGCTCAACATTGAGTTTAAAGGAGCCGATTACATTTTGACCAAGGTGAATAATCTCACGGCTGCGGCGGGGCTAAAAGCTCGATCGCCCCTATTCGATGCGCGGATGGTGGCACTGAGTTTGCAAATTCCGCCAGAATATAAGCTTTCGGGCGCGCAGGAAAAAGCGGTTCTCAAGGCGGCTGTGGCGGATTTGCTGCCCGATGTCATTGTCAACCGTCCGAAAAGTGGGATGGTGATGTCGATGCAGCAGTGGTTTTTGAGGGATTGGCAGCGGCAAGCGCGATCGTTGTTGCTGAATCGTCATGCGGCGATCGCGCCTTATCTCGATCAAACACTAATTCGCGAGTGGCTAAACTATCGTGGCGAAGTTTTTCCCCGCTATGGGCTGAAGCTGTGGCTACTGGTGACGCTAGAAATTTGGTTACAAGTGAATCGCCGTTAGTTACCCCAAATTATGGTAGGGGGCCGTGCCTTTTGTCGTGTCAACTTCAGCAGTTGACGCCCAGATTTGTCGATCGACAGCGGCATTTTCCCTAGGCGGTTTTCGCTCTTGTTTATAGAACCGAATTAAACCGCAGAGGGCGCAGAGGATACAGAGAAACGGAAGAGACAGATGAATCATTCCGATGCCAACGGATTTGATATACAGTGTATTTCATAAACCTGGAATACGCTGTATATAGCAATCCTAAATCATTTGTCAATTTCTTGCTCCCTCCCCTTGGGTTCGGGGAGGGTTGGGGTGGGGTAAAAAGTTTACGACTCCTGCAAGGATTGCTTTAGCTCTCCTGCGATGATTATGGGATGTTTTGTTTCACCCTTTTTAAATTCGCCAACAGTCTCTTGAAATCGCCCGCAATTCTTAATCGGCTGCGATTCTTCAACCCGCAATTTTAACCAGCCGCATTTTTAAACCCCAATTTCAAGCACTATTTTACCAGTTACTGAGCCTGTTTCTAACAGTTCGTGAGCGGCTCGCGCTTCTTCGAGAGGGAAAGTTTTGCTGACGTGAATTTTTAGCAAGTTGCGATCGCACAAACGAGCACACTTCTGCAAAATGTGAGCCTGCTGTTCCTGTTCCTCCACCAAACCTTCCAGCATCGGTGTTAACATTAATTCCAGACTAATTCTCAGATTCCGCATTCTCGCTGTTTTCAAGTTGCCCAAAGCCGGATCGGGTTCCAAAATTGTTACCAAATCTCCATAAATCTTCACAGCCGGAATAGTTTGGTAAAAAGTTTCTCCCCCAACTGTATCGAAAGCCAAATCAACTCCTTGTCCTTGAGTCCAAGTCAAAACCTCATCGACAACATTGGTATTTTTGTATAAAATAACTGAATCTGCACCTAGGTGCTTGACAAAATTGGCTTTTTCCTCAGAACTAACAGTCGTGCAAACCTCTGCACCCTGCAACTTCGCTAACTGTACCGCGACGTGGCCGACACCGCCGGCACCAGCTTGAACCAGCACTTTTTGGCCGGCTTGCAAGCGCCCTCGATCGTACAGCGATTCCCAAGCTGTAATTAAAACTAACGGTGCCGCCGCCGCCTCAGCAAAACTTAAAGCAGCAGGCTTGAGGGCGAGAAAGCGTTCGTCTACAACGGCAAACTCAGCATAAGTACCGATCGACCCGCCCAAACCGCCATTGCAGAAAAAAACTTCGTCTCCCACTTGGTAACTTTGCACACCATCACCGACAGCCTCTACGACTCCAGCACCGTCGCACCCCAAAACGTGAGGAGTTTTCTCGGGGTAAAAAGTGCCGCGCGATCGCAACTTAGTATCTATCGGATTAATCCCCGCCGCTCGCAACCTTACCAAAACTTCAGTTTCTGTTTGTATAGTAGGCGCGGGGATATCTTGCAGTTTCAATACGGATGGGCTTCCGGGGGTTTGAAAAATGATCGCTTTCATCATGGGTGTTACACTAGATCAGATAATCCCTAGACTTTATTGTATATTGCTTACCAAAGCAACAAAAAACTTTTTGTTTATCCCAAAGTTTATGATTGTTGGTAAAAGGCCTTACGTAGCTCGGCAGCGGCAGTTTTATAAACAGTTTGAGGAGTTATCGTTTCTGTCCATAAATCTCTACGATCGTGGTCAATATTATATGAGTAAACACTTTTTTAATTCTGGATCTAAAGTTGGTGGCAATAGAATGTTCAAACACTTATCTACCATCGTACAACCTATAGAGTTCTCTCAATCATTACCTACTAAAGTTAGCAATTTAGTTCTCAAACAAGTTGTTTGTGATGGGGAGTGTTGCCCAAAATCCAGAATAGCTTATGATCGAGATCTACGTTTATTTTCATTCTTCCCGAACCTCCCCCAATACAAACATAAAATCTGGGGAAGTCAATTATTAAGTCATAATAACCAATCCATAGAAAAAAGGGTAGGTAAAAAAAACAATGGACTACTTCATTTATTTCAAAATGACATAATAATTTCTACAAAAGCCCAAAATGTCATCCAGGTAAGGAGACGTTTTGCAACAGCGATCTACTTTGTTGAGGCTGCAAATCAAAAGCCTGTAAGGTTGGTGGATTTAAATTACCACCTCCGAACAGGTATAGATTTAGGGATTGATCGGCTCGTAGCTTTGGCATCCAATAAGCCAACATTTACTCCAACTATCTATGATAAAAAACATCTCAAATCAATCAATCAGCGTTTCAATAAGCGCCGAGCATTTTTACTGTCAAAACTTGACAAGGGAAAATATACCACGCGCCAAATCCAGCAAATCACCTTGAAGCGAAACAAGCGATTAGAAAACTACTTTCATCAAACCAGCAGTTTGATTGTCAAGCGGTTGGTGGATGATAAAACAATCCAGTTAATTATTGGCACAAGTGTGAGGGGTGAACAAAAGATAAAATTAGAAAAAAAGCATCAGAGTTTTGTGGTGGTTCCTTATACCCAGCTCGTCAAATTTATTACTTACAAAGCTGAGTTAGTCGGTATCAAGGTAATAGTTACACAAGCATCTTATACAAATAAGTGCAGTTTTTTGGATTTAGAGCCTGTCGGTAAGCAAGAGTCTTACCAGGGTAATAAAGGTAAATGTGAGTGGTTTCGGTCTTTCAATGAAAGTAGGATTAATGCTGATGTGAATGCAGCGTTAAATATGCTTACAAAAGTAAACGTAAACTCACCCTTAACTTCTCTTAGAGGAGTGCTACAACCGTATATATGTGTTTTTAGTTTCACCTGTACGGGTTGATCCTGTACGAAAAGACCAACATAAAGTTTGGTAATCTCAAGTATGGCCCGGTTTTTTGTGAACTGTTAACTCTCTTGTCGCCTTCACGGCGCTCTAACCTTGTATTCGTTACCCATCCGTGACGATACTTAGTTATTTTTAAATAGATTGGCTTCAGATAACTACAACAATTGTCGAGCGGTGCTAATCGATGTTCGATCTAGATTTATTTTTTTACTTTGAGATTCTTGCATATCTTCTGGGATTATCGGCGACTTTAGGCTTGGTGTCCGCGATTTATCTCAAGCGGCACCGAAGGCTATCTAGTCTACCGCTAGCCCACGAGCAACGGCAGTTGGGAGAATTAAAGGCCGAGGATTTATCCGCGGGATTGAAAATGCGGAAAAACTTTTTGATTTTCCCGAACTCACATCAGTGGCCGGCAACTAACAGCTTCTTGGATAAAGTTTTAGGTATGGGCCGCGCTGTATTCTTCGCCAAGCAACAGTGCCTAACTGTGAATTCTTCGCATCTTGTGGGGCCTCGAACCTGCAAAACCCTAAGTCTGAGCATTTCGGATTCGATGGGGGAAAATCTTGATCGCCCAAATGCCGAGAATCCTCCCAAAGTTAATGGTTTCGCGCAATTAGAGGAAGATTTGTTGGGCGAAATCCTAGCAGGTACTGATTCGCCGGGGGGAGCAGAATTCTTTGATGCCTTAGTTTGCCACTTAGCCTCAGCACTCGGAGTTCGCACCGCCGTCGCTGCCAAATCGATTAAGTCGAAGGCACGCAGCGATGCTGCTGCCGATAGATTGCAACTTATCAGTTTTTGGAGCGACGGACAGCAGCAGCCAAACTTTGAGTGTGACACCGCCAATACTCCCGAAGCGCGGGTGCTGGAGGCGGGAATGTATTCCTGTCCCGACAACCTCTGGGAAACCTTTCCAGAAGACCGCAGACCGGTAGTTACAGGTGCGCGCAGTTTCCTGGGAGTCTTGCTGAAAAACTCTTACGGCGAACCTTTAGGCATTATTTGTATTTTCCACGATCGACCTCTGGTCGAAGCACATCTTGCCAAATTCCGATTAATTCTCAGCATCTTTGCGGGACGGGCAGCCGCCGAATTAGAGCGGCAGCGCCTAGAAGCAGCACTGTCCACTGTAGAAGCGAAATACTGCGCCCTGGTAGAACAAATGCCGGCTGTCACCTACATTTCTCCCCTCAACCGCACGGCTGCCAAACTTTACATCAGCCCGCAAATCGAGACTTTTCTAGGTTATTCTGTAGCTGAATGGAGAGCCGATCCCGACCTGTGGCTGAAACTCGTTCACCCAGAAGACCGTGACCGCGTGTTAGTTGAAAACGCTACACAGAAATTCACCGATGGAGAAGATATCTTCTGCGAGGGGTCGCTGGTTTCAGAATACCGCGCGATCGCCCGCAACGGCCGAGTCGTCTGGTTCCGCGATCAAGCGACCGCAGTTCGCGATCAAGCAAGCAAGTCTGTCATCCTTCAAGGCGCAATGTTTGACATCACAGAGACTAAAGTAGCAGCCAGCGCGCTGCTAGAAAGCGAATACCGCTATTACACCTTGGCAAAAATACTGCCGGTCGGGATTTTCCGCGCCGACGCTACTGGAGAGTGCTTGTACGTCAATGAGCGATTTTTGGAGATGGCGGGACTGACTGTGCCTAAGGCACTAGGCGAAGGTTGGGCGCAAAGTTTGCATCCCGAAGACCGCGAGCGTGTTTTGAGCCAGTGGTATCGCGCTGTCACAGATAAGTTGCCCTGTAACTTAGAGTACCGTTTTTGCAACGGTGACTTCACCACCTGGGTCTTTTCGCAAGCAGTGCCAGAAATGACCAAAAGTGGTGAAGTTCTAGGCTATCTCGGCACGTTGACCGATATCACAGATCGCAAGCAGGCAGAATTCGCCCTGCAACAGGCCGAAGAGAAATACCGCAGTATCTTTGAAAATGCGATCGAAGGCATTTTCCAGATAACGCCTGACGGGCGCTACCTCAGCGCTAACCCTGCTTTGGCGAGAATTTACGGCTACGAGTCGGCAGCCGAATTGATCGCGAATATCCAAGACATAGACCGCCAACTTTACCTCGATCCCAAGCGCCGCGTCGAGTTTTTGCGCGCGATCGAAAAACACGGTTTTGTGTCTGAGTTCGAGTCCCAAGTTTACCGCGCTGACGGCACTACTATCTGGGTTTCCGAGAACGGCCGGGCAGTTCGCGACCCTGACGGAAATTTACTTTACTACGAAGGCACTGTCGAGGATATCACCCTCCGCAAAATAGCCGAAGATAAGTTAGTACACGATGCTTTGCACGATATGCTAACTGGTTTGCCCAACCGATCTTTATTTATGGATCGCTTGGGACACGCGATCGATCTTTCAAAACGCCGCCCCGAGATTTTGTTTGCGGTGCTGTTTATCGATCTTGATCGCTTTAAGGTTGTTAACGACAGTTTGGGGCATTTAGTGGGCGATAGGTTGCTGATCGCGATCGCGCAGCGCCTGGGAATCTGTTTGCGCGCTGGAGATACCGTTGCACGTCTCGGTGGCGACGAATTCGCTATTTTGTTGGAAAATATCAAAAGCACTGAGGATGCGATCCAGATTGCGGAACGAGTGCAAGCGGAACTGGCAGAGCCTTTTTACCTTAACGAATATCAAGTTTTTACCAGTGCTAGCATTGGGATTGTTTGTTCTGGTTTACCTTCGTATCCAAGGGAAACCAGCAAACTGTCGAGTCCCGAAAATCTGGGAAATATCGATCGGGAAAATTCTTTGTCTTGCTTATCTTCCGACTCTCCTGTTCCCAATGTCCCGTTGTCCGTATTGTACGATCGGCCTGAAGAACTGCTCCGAGATGCAGATGCTGCCATGTATCATGCTAAGGGATTGGGCAAAGCTCGCCACGAAGTTTTTGACTTAAGTATGCACACTCGCGCCGTCGCCCTTTTGCAACTCGAAAACGACCTGCGACGCGCTTTAGACTCCCAGGAATTTCAGCTTTACTATCAGCCTATCGTCTCTCTAGTTACTGGTAAAATCAGCGGTTTTGAAGCGCTGATACGGTGGTATCACCCGCAGCGGGGTGTCGTATCTCCCGGCGAGTTTATTTTAGTAGCTGAAGAAACTAGATTGATTATACCTATGGGCTGGTGGATGATGCGATCGGCTTGTCATCAGATCCACGAGTGGCACCACAAATTCCCAGCAAATCCGCCGTTGACTGTCAGCGTCAACCTTTCTAATCAACAATTTAAACAACCGGATTTAATCGATCGCATTCGCGAAATTTTACAAGAAACTCAGCTTGACCCGCGTACTTTAAAGTTAGAAATTACTGAAGGAGTCATCATGGAAAATGCCGAATCAGCAGTCGCTATCCTCGCGGAATTGAAAAAATTAGAAATTCAATTATATATTGACGATTTCGGCACTGGCTATTCTTCTTTGAGTCGCCTGCACACTTTTCCAACTGATGCTTTAAAAATCGATCGAGCTTTTGTCAGCCGCATGACTGAAGATGAAGGCAACGAAGCGATTGTACAGACTATTTTAATTTTAGCCAGTCATTTAGGCATGGATGTAATTGCGGAAGGAATCGAAACCAGCGAACAGCTTAATTTACTCAGAGCGCTGCAATGCGAATACGGACAAGGCTACTTTTTCTCAAAGCCGATAGACAGCATCGCAGCCACACTTTTGATAGAAAGTCAACCTAAATGGTAATTTTACTGTTGACGGTTGACTGTTGGCTGTTGACGGTTGACGGTTGACTGTTGACGGTTGACGGTTGACTGTTGACGGTTGACTGTTGACGGTTGGCTGTTGACTGTTAACCTTTGGGTTTTTGTTTTAGTGAGTTAAGATAAGCATTTAGTTTGGGTGAAAGTTCATTTAATAAGGGATGCAGGCGATCGCTCTGTTCTTGAGTTAAAAGATTTCGAGCTCCGTCAAGTCTTAACCAGTGTCTTGTTTCGTTTAAGGAGCCTCTGGCAATTTTAACAAAACGCTGATTATCTTGGCAGCTATAGCGTCCATGTCCTTCTGCAATATTAGCACCAACACTATCAGGCGATCGCACTATTTGTTTGCCCATCGTATCCTTCGCAAAGTCGTCCCATTTTTTAACAATAAACCATATTTCATTTGATATTTTTTCAGCTAATTGATAAACTCTTAGCTGTTGGAAGCTTTCCATCTTAGCTCCTTTAACATAGTCAACAGCCAACAGCCAACAGTCAACAGTCAACAGTCAACAGTCAACCGTCAACCGTCAACTTCCTTAAAGTTTCGCTTCCAAAGACTTGAGAAACTCAGTATTTACCCCCGACTCCCGCGTCAGGGCAATTTTCCCCGTACGAGCAATTTCCTTAATCCCAAATCTATTCAGAACCTGGACGATCGCCACCATTTTACCGGGATCTCCGACAACTTCCAATGTCAGCGTATCATCACCAATATCCACAACTCGCGCTCTAAAAATTTGAGCTAACTCAATTATCTCCGATCGCGTCCCGCTAGCTGCATTAACTTTCAGCAACATCAACTCCCGTTCCACACAGGGAATTTCCGTTATATCCTGAACTTTAAGCACGTTAATCAACTTGTACAGTTGCTTTGTCAATTGCTCGATAATTTGGTCATCTCCCGGTACAACCATCGTAATCCGAGACACTCCCCCTTGTTCCGCCGGGCCAACGGCCAGACTTTCAATATTAAAACCCCGACGGGCAAACAAACCAGCAATTCGAGTGAGGACACCCGCTTCATCTTCAACTAAAACCGAAAGAGTGTGTTTCATTTCTCCAAAAAGACGCATTTCGTGCAATTCTACTTTCGCCAATTCGCCTTTAAGCAGAAGTGCACGCCCATTGAACCTGCCTTAGACATTTTATCGCGAGTTATTGGCCGTTCATCTCCGGGAAAAAACAATATATGAAGCTGTCGGGGCCAGAGTCACGTCCGATCGACAATATCACTCATAGATCAGCGTAAATCCGCCCCCACCCGCTTATTGTTGTCGATCGCACCCACACCATCTAAGTTTTTTGTGTACGAACGTACACAATTACTTGAGCGAATAAAAATTTTTCAGGTCTTGTCGCTGACGGGGACTGAAAGTTTGAGACCCATTGGATCTCAAACTTCCTTCAAATAAAAACCCGGTGTTGCAGCGACGGCATTTGGCGGCGGACTTGTTCTAGTCGATCGGGATTAATTTCTGCGATCGCCACACCCGGTTCCTCTCCAGCATCAGCCAAAACCACACCCCAAGGGTCTATAATCATCGCGTGACCGTGAGTTTGACGGCGGCCGTAGTGGCGGCCAGTTTGTGCAGGGGCAATCATATAACAAGTATTCTCGATCGCCCTAGCTTGCAACAAAACCTTCCAGTGATCCTTGCCAGTGTAAGCAGTAAACGCCGCCGGCACGAACAAAATATCAGCCCCCTTGTACGACAAATGCCTGTACACTTCCGGGAACCGCACGTCATAGCACACCGAAAGTCCCAGCGTCCCCAACTCCGGCGACACATAAACCGGTGGCAAATCTTCACCAGCTTTCACAGTGTTCGATTCCCTGTAAGTAATGCCGTCGGGAACATCCACATCGAACAAATGTACTTTTCTGTACCTTGCCACTTCAGTGCCGTTTGGGTCTACCAGCAAAGAGGTATTGTATACCTTCCCCCCCTCCGTCGGCACGGGAAACCCGCCACCCAGAATCGTTACCTGGAACCGTTGGGCCATCGTTTTGAGGAATTTTTCGCTTTGGAGTCCGATCTCCTCTGAAAAAGCAATCTTTTCCTCCTCTTCTCCCATAAACGAGAAATTTTCTGGTAAGGAAACTAACTCGGCACCCCGACGCACTGCCAGGTCGATTAATTCCTCTGCCTGAACCAAATTTTTTTGCAGGTCAGGCAAGCTAGTCATTTGAATTGCTGCGGCGAGATAAGACTTCATCGATTCACAATATTAGTCATTAGTCATTAGTCATTAGCCATTAGTCATTGGGAACTAATTTGATAACTAAATAGTTTATATCCTTGGCTTTTACCCATTTAGGCGCTGGTTTTGCACTAACTGGTATGGTGTGAGAGTTTTGATATTTGAGTTTTAAATTAACCTGTAACTCATAATTCAAAAATCAAAACTCTCAGCTTTTACCTCCTAGGTTTTGCAACCTAAGTTCCCTCAAATCTTAAGGCATTGGATGGAAAAGCAGGTCGGGGAAAAAGCGGTTAAATTCAATTAAAGCCGCAGCTTGAATAGATATCCAAAGGATAGCCAATACTGGTGCTGTCGAAAGAAACTTGACAAAGTATTGCATGAATTCTGCTCCTGAAAATTCGAGACAGTTGGTAATTGCCGATCAATCTAGCGCGCTAATTGCTAATTTCTAGTTAATTACTTAACTGTTAGCTATTAGCTCTTCTCCATTTCCCAATTTTAGCGGGGGGAAACCGTAATTTCGTCGTCCTTCGCAAACATTTCACCGCTGGTGATGGATGTGAGAGCTGCCAGAGGCCATAAAACGCCACTCAGCATACATTTGATTGCCAAAGGAACGTCGATAATAATCTCTTTTTCCTCTGGAGTTGCTGATTTTTTGGTAACTTGCAGATAAGAACGGCCGACCCAACCAATCCAACCTGCCATATACAAGAACAGTATGCTAGGAATCAAAAAGTCCCCTGCTTTGCTCAAGTTGCCGTCTACGATTAAGTGCGGGTATCCTTCCGGGCCGCACATAGCTTGAGAATAGCGCTCGAATCTTGCTTTCGCAGATGCGGGGTCGCCATTGGTAGAACGTGCATTTTTAGCCAGTTCCTTGAATTCGGGAGAGTCTTTGCACGGCACTAAATTGTAAGCCGAAGCAACTGGAGCAAAACTGAACCAGACACTCAACACTAAAATTGCAGCAAACAATCGTCGCATGGAATTGTTTCCTTTTGTTACAAAACAATAAGTTTTTGTACAAGCATTTCAACTTGCCGATCGCGAATCCAGATTACCGCATTTGTTGACAGTCTAAAGTATCCATCAGTGATGCGGCAAAGCCCAATAGAATGAGGGATTCGCGTTTTCATAGGTCAATGCTGAGCTAGCAATACCGCGAGGATATTCCTTCCTTGCATCAGATGATGACCTTACCTGTCGATCAGGCAAAAATCCCTTAACAATAACCTGAGTACAGGTAGAGCGGGGGACTTGCGCCGAATTAGTTAAGCTAGCAATAACTAACCTATCAAATAAAATTACCAGTTAATGGCAACCATTTTCGCGATCGAAACAAGTTGTGACGAAACAGCAGCAGCGATTGTTAAGAATCGTCAAGTTTGCAGCAATGTTGTAGCATCACAAATTAAAATCCACGAGCAGTTTGGCGGAGTAGTGCCGGAAGTGGCTTCGCGGAGTCACCTAGAAATGCTAAATCAGGTAATTGCCCAGTGTCTCGGTGAAGCAAACCTGAGTTGGTCAGAAATTGACGGGATTGCAGCGACTTGTGCCCCCGGTTTAGTAGGCGCATTGTTAGTCGGGCTGACAGCGGCGAAAAGCTTGGCAATAGTCCATCAAAAACCTTTTTTAGGCGTCCACCACCTCGAAGGGCACATCTACGCTTCTTACCTTACCGAACCCGACTTGCAGCCACCGTTTTTGTGTTTGTTAGTTTCCGGGGGACATACTAGCTTTATTTACGTCAAAGATTGTGGCGTTTACGAAACTGTAGGACAAACACGAGACGACGCCGCCGGCGAAGCTTTTGATAAAGTCGCGAGACTGTTGCAGCTAGGATATCCCGGCGGGCCGCTGATTGACAAATTGGCCGCCCTTGGCAATCCCCAAGCATACCCCCTACCAGAAGGCAGAATTTCGCTGCCGGGAGGCGGCTATCATCCCTACGACAGCAGTTTTAGTGGGTTGAAAACAGCAGTTTTGCAGTTAGTGCAGAAACTCAAAAAACAAAGTAACAATGTGAGTAGCGAAGGTATTTTGTCTGCCTCTACAATTAATGATATTGCGGCCAGCTTTCAGGAAACTGTAGCTAAGAGTTTAACAAAAAGAGCGATCGACTGCGCCGTAAATTTCGGGCTTAGCACTATTGTAGTCGGCGGCGGAGTTGCAGCAAACAGCGGACTGCGAAAACATTTACAAGCAGCAGCAGCCAAAAACAACTTGCGAGTATTGTTTCCCCCATTAAAATATTGTACCGACAACGCAGCAATGATCGGCTGTGCGGCGGCAGAACACTTGCAGCGAGGACACACATCACCGCTGACTTTGGGAGCAAATTCAAGAATGGCTGTCAGCGATATTATGGAACTGTACAAGAGTCATTAGTCATTAGTTATTAGTCAACAGTCAACAGTCAACAGTTAACAGTCAACCCAACGATGAAAATCCGCGACGCAGTAGAAAGCGATTTGCCAGCAATTGTCCAAATATACAACGCAGCAATACCCGGCAGAATGGCCACAGCAGATTTAAAACCAGTCTCAGTCGAAAGCCGCCTCGCGTGGTACAGAGAACACTCCCCCAATTCCTGGCCGATTTGGGTAATTGAATCAGAAGAAAATATTCTTGGCTGGCTGAGTTTTCAGCTTTTCTACGGACGCGCCGCCTATCAGCATACAGCAGAAGTTAGCATCTACGTCGCACCCGATCGCCAACGCTGCGGAATCGGACAAAAATTATTGCAATCGGCAATTGTCCAAAGTCCAGAATTGAACCTTAAAACTCTCATAGGCATAATTTTTGCTCACAATCAGCCGAGTGTAAGGTTGTTTGAGAAATTGGGCTTTCAGCGGTGGGGATATCTGCCACAAGTTGCCGAACTTGACGGCGTTGAAAGAGATGTCGTAATTCTGGGTTTGCGTTGTCTGTAGGAACTGATATCAATTCCGGGGCCACCGGAATTGATGTGATGTTTGCTCAATCTGCTAAAATTGTAATTTCATCCAAAGATGCGATCGCCACATCAGCTTTTTCCAAATGACTAACCTGGGCATTTCCCCAGCAAATCCCGATACAGCCAGCCGCGCCCGCATTTTTACCCATCTGAATATCGCCCGCTGAATCTCCCACCATCAAAGTTGCTGCGGGATTTACTCCGAGTTTCTCACAAGCTTGCAGAAACAATTTCGGGTCGGGTTTATGAAGCGTGGAATCCACTCCCATTTCTAACTGAATCCACTCGGCTAATGCGTGGTGTTTCACAAATTTTTGCACCACAGCCGTCGTAGCCGCCGAAAGAATTCCCAGTTTTAAACCCGCTTCCGAAAGATATTTCAGCACTTCCAAACTGCCGACAAATAAAGGAGAAACAGCACTATTTTTAAACATTTCGTCGGCTTCGTCAAAAGCGCGGCGCGCAATAGTTAAAGATTCCAACCATCCCCTGCCGGTTTCCGCGATGTATCCCGCTGCAACAATCTCATTTTCCCTGCGACTACCGACTGCTAGCAAACCCGTGGGGTCAATGCTGCCGCCTTCGATGCCGAAAGCCATTTGTAAAGGCTCTCCAACGCCCGGAATTTGAGCGTCTGCGAGGCGGGCTCGCTTAATCCCCAACAATCTCAAAAACTCCTGAGAATCCTCTAGAGTGCCGTCTTTGTCAAAAATTATGGCTTCGATATTTGAGAAGGTAATGCCCCGACATTTAATAGTTACCAAGAATCATAACTCCGTAATTTTTATATGGTTTTCTATCTTCCCATATTGCGCTATTTTTGGCAATTATTAGTGGCTCGCGATCGTTGTGTTCCTACAAAATCTTGATACAACATTAGACATCTCCAATAATTATTGTGGAACAGGCATCTTGCCTGTTCAAAACAGGCTTTTCGGGAGATGAATCTTGTTGTGTGCCTACAAAATTAGGGCACAACATTGTTGTGTCCCTACAATCAACACACTAAAATCTTCCCGCTAAATTGGCAACGGTTAATGCTAGTTGAACGGGCTGGACAGGCTTGGCAATATGCGTTTGAAAACCAGCTTCGATCGCCCTTTGCCGTTCTTTATCGCTCACATAAGCAGTCAGTGCAGCGGCAGGGATTTCTCCTCCGGCTTCCGCAGCAAGAGCTCGCACTTCTCGAATTAAGAAATACCCATCTTTCTCTGGCATTCCGATATCGGAGATTAGCACGTCATATCGGCCGGGATTCTCAGTCAAAGCATCGATCGCACTTCTGGCAGATGCAACTGTTAAAACCTCAGCCCCGTAGCTTTCGAGCACAAATTCTAAGAGCTCCCGGGTATCGATCCGATCGTCCACAGCTAAGATGTGCAAGCCTTCGAGAGAGGGAACGATGTCCTTTGAGGGGTTTAAAGGCCCTACCAAAACACTTGACTTTAAATTGAGCGGCGATGTCAACTCGACAGGCAACGATCGCAACGGCAATCTCAGAGTCATTGTAGTTCCTTGTTCCTCACCCGGACTATCCGCTTGCACCGTTCCTCCGTGCAATTCTACCAGATGACGCACGATCGACAAACCCAATCCCAGCCCTTGATTAGCCTTGGTGCTGCTGGAATCGCCTTGATGGAAACGATCGAAAATATACGGCAAGAATTCTGCCCCAATGCCTTTTCCCGTGTCGCTAACTCGAAGTTGAGCGTGATTATCGATCGCTGCCAGCGTGACTTCCACTCGTCCCCCCTCAGGAGTAAACTTAAGGGCATTAGACAAAAGATTCCACACAACTTGCTGCAAGCGAGCAAAATCACCTAAAACAGTCGCACCACTCAACTCCGAAACAATTTGAATATTTTTTGCGGAGGCTGATAATTGAACCACATCGATCGCAGCTCCCACCACCACAACCAGATCGATCACATGGATATTAAGAGCGAGCTTGCCGTTGGTAATCCGAGAAATATCCAGGAGATCTTCGATTAACTGAGATTGCGTCCTCGCGCTGCGCTCGATCACCTCTAGAGCGCGATTAGCGGCTGCTTCCTTAAGCTTGCCGGAGCGCAGGACTTGTGCCCATCCCATGATCGGAGTCAGGGGATTGCGGAGTTCGTGGGAGAGATTCGCGAGAAATTCATCTTTAGCACGGTTAGCGGTTTCTGCCTGTTGGCGGGCCAACTGTTCCTGCTGCAATAACTCCGATCGCTCTATCTCAAACTGCTTGCGCTCAGTGATATCCTCGATCGACAACAGAATCATTAAAGCCTGGTCTTCTCGTTCAAGTTTACAAGCATTCAGCAGCATAGTTTTGATCCCGATCTGCTCAAACAGGTGATCCAACTCAAAGTTTTGAAGCTGAACATTACTAAGCAGAATATCTTCCAATATCGATCGCAGTTGGGGAATATTCCACTGCCCGTTGCCTAGCTCAAACAGCGACGATTTTGCTGTTTCTGACGGTGAAACCTGAAACATTTCATAAAACGATCGATTTGCTTTATTCACTCGGAAATTAGCATCTAGGACGACTAAAGGCGTTTGCACAGTTTCCACAATGGTTTCAGCATAATTTCGGGCTTCCTCCAAGGTTCTGGCACTGCGTTTAAGAGCATCAATATCGAGCAAAACCATCACCACACCGTCAATCTGGTTTTCCGTTGTCCGGTAAGGACGAATGCGGAGGTTGTACCAATATCCCGATAAAGTTTCAACTTCTTGTTCTTTAGTCTGGAGAGTATCAATCACCTCCAAAATCATCTGTTCCAAGTCGGGAACGTTCAGAGTTGAGCGGATGTCGCTAAAAGGCCGTCCAACATCTGTGGGAATCACACTAAAAATTTCCTGTGCCGTTGGCGTAAA
Organism: Microcoleus sp. LAD1_D3; assembly: GCF_036702135.1. Taxonomy (NCBI): domain Bacteria; kingdom Bacillati; phylum Cyanobacteriota; class Cyanophyceae; order Oscillatoriales; family Microcoleaceae; genus Microcoleus; species Microcoleus sp. LAD1_D3. The sequence continues at coordinate 53,953 of NZ_JAUBSB010000003.1, forward strand.
GCGTCGAATCTGTAAATCGTTTGTCAGCATTAAGATAGGGATATTGATACTGGAAAGCAAATTTATCAGATCGTTATTGACCAGGCTTTGTTCAATATTTCGGTTGCGAAGTTCCTCGTTAGTGGTAGTGAGTTCCTCGTTAGTGGCTTGAATCTCTTCTTTGGCAGTTTCTAACTCCTCGTTGGTGCTTTGCAACTCCTCGTTGCTCGATAGGATTTCTTCGTTCGCAACTTTGATGTCTTGGTTGAGATTTTCCTGTTCCTGGATCACCGCTTGCAGTTGCGCTTGAACCGCAGTTTTTTCTTGGTAAGCAGTTGCAAGTGCCTGCCTCAGTAGCTCAACTTCGCGCACTAAATCAGCTTGCTCGAAGCTTTCAAAAGGGAGAGTGCTGAAGTTAAGCACCGTGGGTGAAGCCTCTTCAAATACCACCAAAAAGTAGCGTCCTTCGACCGCCTGTGGCGGGAACGGAATCACCTCAAAATTGACGATAGTCGATCGTCCGCCCGATTCAACAACCGATACCCCTTCTTTCCTAACGGTCACATTATGCGTTTGTGCGTGATAAATGGCGGTGCGAAGCTCAACTAGCAAGCCTTCCCTTGCCATTGTCAGCAAGTTTAAGTCGGCCGTTCCGAAGGCCAGTCTCAAGTAAGGATTGATGTCTCCCCGCACTTGCAGGATGTTCATGAGCTCGTTGATAACCACACCTGCTAGGGCATAGCGATTCAAAATCAGTTGGTCTGTTTCTCGCTGTAAATCAAAGCTATTTGTCAAATTTTCCTTCACTTCCTGCCCTTCACGTACTTTAGCGACGGGATAGGAACTCGGCGTAAACGAAAAAGTGGGACGAGTCGCCGTCAACTTTTTGGCATAAATTTTAGATTTTTTATCCACTGAAGTAAACAAGTATGAGAATTTTCCGGTACTCTCAGAAGTGCCTAACAAGAGAAAGCCATTTGGGTTAAGACTGTAATGAAAAATGGGCATCACTTTTTTTTGCAATGACTCTCCCAAGTAGATCAGCACATTGCGACAGCTAACTAAATCGATATTGGAAAAAGGCGGGTCGCTACCTAAGTTTTGTCGGGCAAATACACACATTTCGCGCACTGCCTTGCTGATTCTATAGCTACCTCCTTCTTGGGCAATAAAGAAGCGAGTACGTCGTTCTGGTGAAACATCTACCATCTGGTTTTCTGAGTAGACGCCAGACCTCGCTTTGTTGATCGCGTGTTCGCCAATGTCTGTGGCAAAAATCTGGATCGGTGGCGGGATAACTCGATCGCTCAAAAACTCTAACAAGCAAATGGCGATCGAATAAACTTCTTCACCTGTCGAACATCCCGCCACCCAAATCCGAATCGGAGTTTCGGCCGATTTATTTTGGGTAATCGTGGGGAAAACCAGCTCTTTTAACTTTTCAAAGGCTTCGGGGTCACGGAAGAAACTGGTAACGTGGATCAGGATTTCTTCATACAAAGCTGTGACTTCAGCCGAATTGTCTCGAAGATGTTGTGCGTAATCATTCAAGGTTTCCAGCTTGTACAACACCATCCGCCGCTGGATGCGTCGAGCGATCGTGGTGGGTTTGTAGTGGCTAAAATCAACGCCTGTGGTGGATTTCAGCAGCGCAAAAATATTTGCCAGGGCATCTCCCTGTTCGGGCGATTCCTCAAGTTTTGTCAGGGGAAGCGGGCCAGTCAGAAGCGGACTGCGACTATAGTTTCCCAGTTCCTCGGCAATTTTTTCCGGTGGCAGAACGAAATCGACATTGCCTGTAGCAACAGCGGTATTCGGCATACTATCGAATTTTGCTGTGTCTTGACATTGAGCAAAAGTCATGCCTCCGGCTGCTTTGATTGCCTTGAGCCCCAGTGAACCGTCTCCGTCTCCCCCGGATAAAACTACGGCGATTGCTTTGTGCCCGCGATCGATCGCCAATGAGGTAAAAAACGCATCTCCCGGCATATATTTGCCATAAATCTTCTCGCGGGGTGATAGTTGCAGGACGCCTTTAGATAGCACCATCTTGGTGTTGGGCGGAATAACGTAGACTTGATTGGGCTCTACGGCTACGCCGTCTTCTACCTCATTAACAGGCATTTCCGTCGTTCTCGCGAGAATCTCGCTCAGCAGACTTTTGTGATCGGGGGCTAAATGCTGAATCAGCACAAACGCCATACCCGTATCAGTCGGTAAATGGCTCAGTAACCCCGTGAATGCTTCCAAACCTCCTGCTGAGGCGGCAATCCCAACAATAGGAAAGGGGGCATCGGTTTCGGTTAAGTGTTCGCTGTCGAGGGCGGCTGGTGCGATCGATTCGGGTGTATTTTCGGGAGATGATTGAGCAGAAGTCATGATGTGAAGTCCTCGACTTCAGTTATGTAGCAGCAAACACATCTGGTAAGCGTGTGGCTAAGTAATTTTGACTATTTTTATTAAAACTTAACTTGCCACCAGCACGCAAGTAGCGTGTGGCTAAGTAATTTTGACTATTTTTATTAAAGCTTAACGTGCAACCAGAACGCAAGTAGCTTAAGGAAGAGCTGTAGCTTTGAAGCTATTAGATCAGCGCGCTCTGAAAACTCTATCTGCTGTTGGGGCGATCGCAAGGAGAAGCTAGCAATAACCAGGTATATTTGTTTACCTATTTAGCTTTTTAGAGGGATCAGTGTAGCAGACAGCGCGATTACTGATTCCGTATTAATTCTAGCAGTATAAGCGACTTGTGCGCCTTGTATTCCTTTTAAATCTTCTACTCGTTTTTGAATTTCGGAGACTCCAGCAGCTTTTAATGCTGTTAAGAATGCTGGGTCGCTGTAAACATCTTCAGAAAACGAAACTTCGTCACTTTTAGAAAGATTTTGAATGCGGGCGGCTTTGTTGACTGTAGAGCCAAAATAGTCGATCGAATTATTAAGATTTACGAGCAAAGCCGTACCTCGGTGAATGCCAATTCTGACTTGAATCCACTCTTGTTGTTGGCGAGTGGAGTTATACTCTCTCAAACAGGCTACAGCACCAGCGGCAGCCATAATGGCTTGTTCGTTGCTGATAAAGGAAGCCATGACGGCATCGCCGATGGTTTTAATGACTTTACCGCCAAATTTCTCGATAAACTCAAAGAAAATTTCAAAATGATCGCGCACAATATTGTAAGCTTTAGTATCTCCCAGCGTTTCGTACATTCTGGTAGAACCGGTAATATCAGTAAACATAATAGTAATCGCCCGAATCTTGACTCGCTCTCTTTCCGATATTACTCGATCGCCGAACAAACGCTTATAATCCGGGTGATGAAGCAGTTGCATTCCTGACAGCCGCAGGGGCAATTGTTCTAATGTCAATTCATCTGGCAATTCATCTGAATGCAAAATCAGCCCGGACAAATTGTGATCGGTATTAGTTAGTTCTATCTTAACTTTTCCGGGACGCACGACTAGCTCTTGTTTGTCAAAATCTGGGCCGGCTAACTGTTTGAGTTGAATTTCTTGTATGCCTTCTGTTTCTGCGCCTTCAACCTTTAAAATCCCTTTAGCTAAAGTGAGGGGACAGCAGTAGCGATATCGACCGTTTTCTAAGGTGACAGTTTCGGATTCGGTGCAGTATAAAGGCGTTACCAGTTGCAGTTTGCTCTGGAGTACGGGAGGGGGAGCGCAGACGGGCCGCAGTTGCGGGTCTTCGATTTTTTTGTTCAGGGAAAAAGTAACTTCGACGCGATCGAGCAAATCAATTTTAAACTCGCGATCGCACATTGGGCAAAAAGACATTTCTGATGTGTCTGCCAAATCCTTGAATTCGTCTGTAATCATGTTGCAGTGGGGGCAGTGAATATCCCAGTGCAAGTCGAAGACACCGGCTTTGACTCCGTGCAGAAATTCCGAAGTAATTCTTTTAATATTCTTGACTGTATCGCCTGCTAGGTAGTAAGGGTTAATCCGCAATCTCTGCAAAATGTGGGAACCGATTAACCAGTTTTCGATTTGGTCGATCGTTCCTTTGCTAGAATTGGAACGTTTTTTAAGCTGTTCAAATTGTTCTTTCAAAAGTTCGCTGTTCATTTTGCGCTTGCCTTGGAGCGTCAGGGCAAGAAATATATAAGGATTATGTTGTGTGATTTGTGCGCCTGGTTTGTTCTTGCCTGATAATTCTGATGAGCTTGCACTTGTGCGGATGTCCCTGATGTTTGTAAATCTTAACAAATTAGCACGCAAAAGGCGATGTTTCTTTAGGCAGAGGGATCTGCAACTTGCATCAATTCAAAGTGCGATCGCTGCATCGGTCTACAGAAATCTCTTAAATCTCGGTAATTGGGAATTGGTAATTGGGAATTGGGAATTGGGAATTGGGAATTCTCAACCACCCAGCAGCGACTAATGACTAATAACTAACTCAAAAAAAAAAGAGGGAATTTTCCCTCTTTTAATCACACACTAACTGCGATGTTATTCTTCCGTCGCAGGAGGGATTTCTTCCTCTACTACATCTAATACTGCTTCGGGTGCTGCTTCGGGTGCTGCTTCGGGTGCTGCTTCGGGTGCCGCTTCCGGTGCTACTTCGGGTGCTGCTTCGGGTGCTACTTCCGGTGCTACTTCCGGTGCTACTTCCGGCAGATCCTCTTCCATTGCTGAGGGTACGTCTTCGAGTATTTCGTCGGAGAGTTCATCATCAACATCAGTTGAGTCTACAGGAATGTCCATGCCTGCTTTAGCTTGCTTTTGAGCCAGCATTTTCTCACGGAACTTAGCTGCCATTTCCTCAGCTTTTTCGTACACCAATTCGCGATTTTTGACCATCGCGCCCGGTTCCGGTTCCAATTGCTTAGTGGAGAGAGAAATCCGGCCCCTCTCGGCATCCAAGTCAATGATCATCACTTTCACTTCGTCGTTGACATTGAAGACGCTATGAGGCGTATCGATGTGATCGTGTGAAATTTCCGAGATGTGCAGCAAGCCGCTGACGCCGCCGATGTCGATAAAGGCACCGTAAGGCTTGATACCGCGTACTGTACCGATGACCACTTCCCCGACTTCGAGGCGGTTCATCTTGCGCTCAACTAAGGCGCGACGATGACTCAACACTAGGCGGTTGCGGTCTTCGTCTACCTCTAAGAATTTTAATGGTAATTCTTCGGCGACTAATTCTTCCTTCGGTTTGCGGGTGCTTATATGAGAACCGGGAATAAAGCCTCGCAAGCCTTCTATTCTCACGAGTGCGCCGCCGCGGTTGGTGGCAAATACTTGCGATCGTACTGTGGCATCTTCTGCTTGCAGTTGTCGCACTCTTTCCCACGCCCGCATATACTCGATGCGCCGGATGGACAGGGTTAATTGTCCGTCTTCATTTTCATCGGTTAGAATGAAAAATTCTCTGGTTTCGTTTGATTGCAATACCTCTTCAGGGCTTTCGACTCGATTGATCGACATTTCCTGAATGGGAATGTACGCTGCTGTTTTAGCACCGATATCAATCAGAGCGCCCCTGGGTTCTATACTAAAAACTGTACCCGCTACTACATCGCCCGGGCTAAAGTGATAGTCATATTTATCAAGTAGGGCTGCAAAATCTTCGTGAGTAAAGCCGATGTCTTTGACTGTGGTTTTGAGATTGACCATGCGAATAGTTTCCTAGGATTTCTCTCCTTCATGTTTTTCGTTTGTGCCGGCAGATATTAGAGATTTTGGTGAAAAAGCGATTAACTTTTTTCCAAATCTTTTACTAAAGTCAGTTTTCGCTAACTTTTGCCGGGTGCAACTGCACACCAGCGCTTGCCATTACTGTTACTCCATACTCTGTGTTAAAACGTTTAATCTTAACATTCCGAGTCAAGTAGACTATTTTGACACTCTCAGGTATAAATAAACTGAGATTCTTCATTCAACGAGCCGACTTGCTGGCGACAGGATTACTCCAGTCTAAGTAGAGGTCGGTTTCTCCAGAAGCGTAAATTTCGGTATGCCCTACCGTATTTAATTAGTCACCGATCTTTAGTTAGGTTTTGTTCAAATGCGAGCTTTCCTAAACTGCAACACCGTTAGGTGTGACTACGCACTCAACTAATCCAGTTAAGTTTTTACGTTGTCTAGTTATACTCTATTTTAGACCGATGACGATCATATCACACCCAGCACTCTTACTGAGAAAAAAGAACACTCGCTCGAATGAGAGTCCCTTGAGTCGCTATTCCTCCCGGCCTTCCTCGCGACACGGTTTTCAATCTCCCAGAATATTTCTCTAAATTAATTTAAGCGAGCTTAGCTGGGACTAGCGCAGGATGCGGGGCTTTCTCGATCGACTGCTTCGGAATCTGGCAAATCTGCGTCAAAATTTGGAGCAGTTTCTGTATCTTCAGCTTCGTTGAGGGGATTCTGAAGGTGATTTAGGGTATCTACAAAATCTCGGATGCCTCGAAATTGCCGATATACTGAGGCAAAACGGACATAAGCGACTTCGCTGAGCGGCCGCAGGTGCAACAGCACCAGTTCCCCTATTTCTGAACTGGCGATTTCTCGGAGCGATCGACCTTGGAGTTGCGCCTCAATTTCTTCTGCCAGAGTTTCGAGATGCCCGGAAGACAAACCGGTTTTTTCGCAGGCCCGAATCAATCCCCTGACTAATTTTGACCTGTCAAAAGATTCGCGCTTGCCGTCCCGCTTGATCACCGTAATCGGGACAAATTCTATACGTTCGTAAGTTGTGAAGCGGTGCTGGCAGCTCAAACACTCACGCCGCCGACGGATGCTTTGACCTGATTCGGCTGAACGCGATTCTAGAACCCGGCTATTTGTGTGTTGGCAGGAGGAACAGCGCATGATTGCTGATTTTAACAGGCATTGCCAGCAAATTGCCATTCATCTAACCGCCTGGGGTCTGATGAATGGCTGGACTAGAAAAATCACTTAGCACACAGCGGTGAAATAGTCCCGCACCAAATTAGATCACTATGATGCGGGCTAACCGCAGTCCGGTTCAAGATATTTTGGACGTGCTGCAGGCGTATAGCTAATTATTTGCCAATCCGGGGAGGTTCCCGAAAGGCGATCGCAAAAAATAGTACGCCTATGGCTAAAGCCAGAATCAAAATGTAAGCAACACTTTCCATGTTAAATTTTCCCTATCTTCCCTTGCCGTATTATTTTATCTTAATTACTGGTTTTATTATTAACTAAAAAAACCCGGTTTCTTGAAGAAACCGGGTTTTTGTGTAGCGGGGAAGTTTCCCCCCCTACCCAGAGGCTGGCGAAATCTAGAGAGATTCTTCTCTTCTTGTTGTTACGTCGCCCACCTTTTGGAACAGGCCCCACTCGACTTGTTCTTCCAGGTCAGCCTCAACTCCAGCAAACACGTCGCGGAAAATAGTCCGAGAACCGTGCCAGATATGGCCGAAGAAGAATAACAAAGCAAAGCAAACGTGTCCGAAAGTGAACCAACCGCGAGTCGAAGTGCGGAAAACGCCGTCCGAATTCAAGGTTTCACGATCGAATTCAAACACTTCACCTTTTTGAGCCGCGCGAGCAAACTTCTTAACATCTAGAGGATTATTAAAGGTTTGACCGTTAAGTTCGCCGCCGTAGAAGCTGACGGTAACTCCGCTTTGTTCAAAGCTGTATTTTGATTCAGCACGGCGGAAGGGGATGTCAGCGCGAACGATCCCATCTTTGTCCGTCAAAATCACTGGGAAAGTTTCAAAGAAGTTGGGGAGGCGGCGAACCGACAATACCCGACCTTCGCTGTCAGTAAATACTGGATGACCCAGCCAGCTTTTCGCAATACCATCGCCATTGACCATCGCGCCGGCCCGGAACAAACCGCCTTTAGCAGGAGAGTTGCCCACGTAGTCGTAGAAAGCCAATTTTTCGGGAATTTGTTCGTAAGCTTCTTGGAAGCCTTGACCCCCGGCCAAGGTAGCTTGAGCTCTGCGATCGATTTCTTGTTGGAAATAGCCGCTGTCCCACTGATAGCGAGTCGGGCCAAAAAGTTCGATCGGAGTAGCAGCAGAACCGTACCACATCGTACCCGCAACCACAAAGGCTGCGAAGAACACGGCAGCGATACTGCTAGAAAGTACAGTTTCGATATTCCCCATCCGCAGGGCTTTGTAAAGACGTTCCGGCGGCCGCACTGTCAAGTGAAACAAACCGGCAATTACGCCGACTACGCCCGCTGCAATGTGGTGAGCCACGATGCCGCCCGGATTATACGGGTCAAAGCCTTCTGGGCCCCAAGCAGGCGCCACTGGCTGGACGTGACCGGTCAGGCCGTAGGGGTCGGACACCCACATTCCCGGGCCAAAAAGTCCCGAAAGGTGAAATGCACCGAAGCCGAAGCAGAGCAAGCCGGAGAGGAACAGGTGAATGCCAAACATTTTTGGCAAGTCGAGGGCTGGTTCACCGGTGCGAGGGTCTCTGAAAAGTTCTAAGTCCCAAAATACCCAGTGCCAAACTGCTGCTAAGAACAGCAGGCCCGAAAGGATGATGTGAGCGACGGCCACGCCTTCAAAGGACCAGAAGCCCGGATCGACATTACCTTCGCCCGTGATGCTCCAACCGCCCCAAGAACCCGTAACTCCCAAGCGAGTCATGAAGGGCAACACGAACATCCCTTGACGCCACATTGGGTTCAGAACTGGGTCTGTGGGGTCAAAAACTGCTAATTCATAAAGGGCCATTGAGCCGGCCCAACCTGCCACGAGGGCAGTGTGCATTAAGTGTACAGAAATCAATCGGCCTGGGTCATTTAAGACGACTGTGTGTACGCGATACCAGGGTAGTCCCATTGACTGCGGTTCTCCAAGGTGTAAGTGATGATGTCTATTTTTACGGAAAAATCAGATTCTGAATCCCCAGCAGTTACCTGCAGGGTTTAAACTCTGCCTTTTGCCGACTGCCATCTACCTTCAAAGGTGGAGGCATAAAAATGAAAGTTATTTAAAGAAGTGTATCGAGTGTTAGAACCGATTGCAATATGTTGGGCATTACATTAGTTGCGGGTTGCCCATTTCGCAGCGCGCGGCGATCGTCCCGAGGCGTTCGAGGACTTGCTCGGCATCGATCAGTCTGGTGAGGGTGACGTTGCCGATATTTTTGGCGGGATCGGCGGGATCGGGACGGACTGCTGGTTGGACTTCTACCATGAGTACGGCGTCTTCTACGCGGTAGAGCCACATTTTTTCGTTGCGATCGGAAAGACAGAGGTTGAGCTGTTGGATGTCCGGTGGCCGCCTCCAGGCGGCGTGACTCCACTCGCCGCCTACCCCCCAGACGCGCCCAACTTTCCAGCCGTCGGATAAGAAGAAGTATTTCACTTGTGTACGCTTGTTGAGATTTTTTTGTCTAACATAACGCAAAACTGCAATTGTACGGAATTACGGAATTATTGAACCGCGAAGACGCGAAGGGTGCATATAAATATTGTTATTCGATCGACTATTGCCTATAATATGCTATGTAAGGCATAATTGCTCCCAATGACATGGAACATTGAGTTTCAATCTGATTTTTACTCTGAGTTTACCGAATTCCCCACTGATGTCAGATTAGAGCTTTTAGCAAAACTCACACTGTTACAAGAATTTGGTTCTAACCTCAAGCGTCCTCACGTCGATACTCTCAATGGTTCTAGCTACACCAATATGAAAGAACTTAGGTTTCAGGCGGCTGGTGGAGTTTGGCGAGTCGCTTTTGCATTTGACCCCCGCAGAGAAGCGATTTTGTTGGTAGCTGGGGACAAATCTGGTAGTAGTGAGAAGCGATTTTACAAGCAACTAATTAAGATAGCAGATAGTAGATTTGCCGACCATTTGAATAAGTTAATGGAGCCAGAAACAGATGACAATTAGCCTGAAGACTATTATGGAGAATTTACCTCCCGAACAACGAGCCATAGTCGAAAAGCGAGCGGTTGAATTAATGGCTGAAGAAATGACATTGCAAGACTTACGAAAAGCAAGGAAATTTACTCAGATTCGCATGGCAGAATTATTAAATATGCGTCAAGAAAATGTCTCGCGGCTAGAACGCCGTGCGGATTTGTTGGTATCTACTTTGCAAAGTTATATCGCGGCAATGGGTGGGGAGTTGTCATTTGTCGTAGAATTCAAAGATCGACCCCCCGTAAAAATTACTGGATTAACATCGATGTTTGAAGAAAGCAGCTACACTAATGGAGAGGAAGAGTTTTAATTGAGGAAACTAAAACCTAATTTTGCCAGATGTCTATTCTTCAATCTAAAATCTAAAATCTAAAATCTAAAATCGAATGACCGCACAAACACCAGTACAATTCCAAGACAGTTTCGACATCATCGTAGTAGGTGGCGGACACTCCGGCTGTGAAGCCGCCCTCGCCACTTCTCGCCTCGGCTGTCGCACCCTTCTCCTCACCCTCAACCTCGACAAAATTGCGTGGCAACCTTGCAATCCGGCTGTCGGTGGCCCGGCTAAGACCCAACTTACTAACGAAGTTGATGCGTTAGGCGGGGAAATTGGCAAAATGGCCGATCGCACTTATCTACAAAAGCGCATCCTCAACTCTTCACGAGGCCCCGCAGTGTGGGCCCTGCGAGCACAAACTGACAAGCGGGAATACGCCGCTGTGATGAATAATATTGTTGAAAACCAAGAGAATTTGACCATCCGAGAAGCGATGGTAACAGACTTAGTTTTGGGCAAAAATGAAGAAGTAATCGGAGTCGAAACATACTTCGGCGTCGCTTTTGAATGCAAAGCTGTAATTCTGACCACAGGTACTTTTTTAGGTGGCACAATTTGGGTAGGCAATAAGTCGATGCCCGCCGGACGTGCCGGAGAATTTGCCGCCGTTGGTTTGACGGAAACTCTCAATCGTTTAGGCTTTGAAACTGGCAGATTAAAAACAGGAACTCCGGCAAGAGTTGACAAACGTACTCTGGATTATACCAACCTGGAACCGCAGCCGGGAGATGCAGAGGTTCGCTGGTTTAGTTTCGATCCAGAAGTTTGGATCGAACGGGAACAAATGCCTTGTTATTTAACTCGAACTACGCCCGAAACTCACCAGTTAATTAGAGACAATTTGCACCTTTCTCCAGTCTACGGCGGCTGGGTTGATGCGAAGGGGCCGCGCTATTGTCCGAGTATTGAAGATAAAATTGTACGGTTTGCGGATAAGGAAAGTCACCAGATTTTTATTGAACCGGAAGGTAGAGATATTCCTGAACTTTATATCCAAGGTTTTTCGACTGGTTTACCGGAAACTTTGCAATTGCAAATGTTGCGGACTCTTCCTGGTTTGGAAAAGTGCGAGATGATGCGCCCTGCTTATGCTGTTGAGTATGATTATTTGCCGGCTACTCAGTGCTTTCCAACGCTGATGACTAAGAAGATCGAAGGGCTGTTTTGCGCGGGTCAGGTGAACGGTACAACTGGATATGAGGAGGCGGCTGCACAGGGGATTGTGGCGGGGATTAATGCAGCCAGGTTTGCGAAAAATCAGGAGATGATTGTGTTTCCTCGTGAGCAAAGTTATATCGGCACTTTGATCGATGATTTGTGTACGAAGGATTTGCGGGAACCTTACCGGATGTTGACTTCGCGATCGGAATATCGGCTATTATTGCGATCGGACAATGCTGACCAACGCTTGACTCCGCTGGGACGGGAAATTGGTTTGATTGACGATCGGCGGTGGGAGTTATTTGAGCGGAAAAAAGCTAATATTGTGGCAGAGAAGGAACGCTTGTACTCGACGCGGGTGAAAGAGCACGAGGAGATTGGCAAGGCAATTTTGGCAGACACTCAACAAGCGATTAAAGGTTCAATTACTCTCGCTGATTTGTTGCGTCGTCCGGGTTTTCATTATGTCGATTTGGAACGGTACAATTTAGGCAATTCTAGTCTGAAGTTGGCTGAGAAAGAGGGTGCAGAAATTGACATCAAATATTCGGGCTATCTGCAAAAACAGCAAAATCAAATTGATGAAATTGTCAGACATGAACGCCGACAATTGCCTGCGGATTTGGATTACATGGCAATTACAACTCTCTCGAAAGAGTCGCGGGAAAAGTTGACTAAAGTGCAGCCACTGACTATTGGCCAAGCGGCCAGAATTGGCGGGGTAAATCCGGCTGATGTTAATGCTTTGTTGATTTTTCTGGAAGTGCGAAACCGTCAGCAGCCAGCGGGTGTAGGTAAATAAGCTAAACTAGAGGTGTCTCAAGGCTTCCTTCAATTTTATGAAATCGCAGTGTGAAAAAGTGTGACTCTTGTGGAACCACTATTTTGTTTGGCGGCTTTCAAATTGATGGATATAGATTCTGGGCGTTGCTGAGTCACGGTATGAATCAACTTTTCGCTTGATGTTACAAAACTCACCCGACTGGGCTTATAAAAATTCCGAAATCTTGAATTTATACCTGTATTCAGCAATGCCACAAAAAAGGAAAACGGGCAGAATCTCAACTCTAATTGATGAAATGCTGCCAGTATATTGTAGATATTGATCAATCCTCGAACCAAGTCAGAATTTCGCAAACATCCCGTATAAAAATCAGCGTTCATCCGTGGTTCAAACATCCCCGAAATTCCCACCATTTTTGCCAACCTCAAAGCCTTAGAAGACCAGCGAGATGCCTTGCTGCACGCTTATATACGCGGTCACTGGTGGTACTAGGAAATAGAGCGGAATTTGGTATTGGGCGATCATTGCACAATCGGCTAAATAGTCATTCCCCAGCTTCGATAACAAAAGTGGGAGAGTCAGAGAGAGGGAGAAGTAGGAAAATCTTCCTTTATTCTCCTGACTACTGACTACTGACTACTGATTACTGACTACTGACTAATGTGCCCAGAGAATCACGCCAGCTTCATAAGGACTGCTGAGATTATCGTGCTTCGGCAAAACCCGCAACGACAAACCTTGCAAACCGCTAGAAGTATAAGTAATGTCAGCCGTATAAAGGCTAGCATTGTGAGAATCTTCTCCCAAATACTCCATCACCACCGGCACGCCACCAATGATATCGCCGTTAGCATCAACCGAACCTTGATAAAGTTCAACTTGCACGTCCGCAGGGGTCAATCCCATCAGATTAATCCGAGATTTAACAGCGATCGACTGATTGACCTTAACTTCCTTATCCTGAGAAATATCAACAGCCTCAATCTTAATATCGTGCCACTTCGCGAGAACGTGCTTCTTCCAGTGAGACAACTCCTTGGCCGGAGCGCAATTATCCGAAGTCATCGTGAAGAATCGATCGCTCACCGGGAAATATGCCCGCCGTGCGTAATCCTTCACCATCCGAGCAGTATTGAACAAAGGACAATTCAAGCGAATAGAATCTTTCATTTTCGCCGTCCAACCGCGGGGAATTCCATCAGCATCCCGGTTGTAAAACAGCGGTACAACTTCTTTTTCCATCAAGTCATACAAAGCATTAGCCTCGACTTCATCCTGATACTTAGTATCTTCGTAAAATTCCCCATGTCCGATCGGCCAACCGGTACGAACATAATCAGCCTCATCCCACCATCCGTCAAGAATGCTCAGATTCGGTAAACCATTCATCGAAGCTTTCATCCCGGAAGTACCGGAAGCCTCACGCGGGCGGCGCGGCGTATTCAGCCACACATCGCAGCCAGACACCATCATCCGAGCAACGTTAATGTCGTAGTTCGGTAAAAACACCATCGAACTCATCGTCTCGTGCTCGCGGATGAAGTGAACGATATCCCGAATCAATTCCTTACCCGGAATATCCATAGGGTGAGCCTTCCCAGCAATCACAAACTGCACCGGGCGATTTTGATCGCGCATGATCCGCATGATTCGATCGACATCGCGCAAAAACAGCGTCGCCCGCTTGTAAGTAGCAAAACGGCGTGCAAACCCGATCGTCAGCACCTTCGGATCGAGAGCCTCCCGCGCGTGTTCGATTTCCGTTTGGGCCGCACCGCGCTCACGCAAAGTCTTTTGCAGCCACTCCCGTGCGAACACCACCAACTCCGAGCGACAGCGTTCGTGATTGCGCCACAATTCCTCATCAGGAATCGACGACATCCGATCCCAGAGTCGATCGTCCTTACCGGTCATTTCCCAGTCCGGGCCAAGGTATCGATCGTACAACTCCTGAGTAGACTTCGCCACACAACTGCGAGCGTGCACCCCGTTGGTAATCGAAGTAATCGGTACTTCTTCCTGCGGCAAACCCGGCCACAAACCCTGAAACATCGGGCGCGACACCACACCGTGCAAAGCCGCTACCCCGTTGACAAAACTCGACATTTTAATTGCCAAAATTGCCATATTCAGAGGTGCGGACAAATCGCCAGTATTCTCCCGGCCCAATCCCAAAAACTCATTTTGCGACAAGCCAAATATCTTGGGATACTGACTCAGATAGTGCATCACCATATCCGGCTCGAACAAGTCAAACCCAGCAGGCACCGGCGTGTGAGTCGTAAACATACTGCTCGAAACCACCACCTGTTCCGCTTCTACGAAACTCAGGTGATATTCCTCCATCAGCATCCGAATGCGTTCCAAAGCCATGAAAGCCGCGTGGCCTTCATTCATGTGATAAGCCGTAACTGTCAGCCCCAATGCCTTGAGCATTTTCACGCCGCCGATGCCCAGCATGATTTCTTGGTGCATCCGCAGAGTTTTGTCACCGCCGTACAGTTGGTCGCTAATATCTTGGTCGTAGCGGCTGTTAGGTTCAATATTTGTATCCATCAGGTACAAAGGAACCGTTCCCACTTGTACTCGCCAAATCCGGGCGTACACCTTGCGGCCGGGATAGTCTACCTCAATCCGCAATTCCGAACCGTCGGGATTGCGTTCTGGGTGCAGCGGCATATTGTAGAAATCGTTGAGCGGATAGCGTTCTTGCTGCCAGCCGTCGGCGTTGAGATACTGCGAAAAATAACCTTCTTGGTATAGCAAGCCGACACCGACTAAGGGCAAGCCCAAATCGCTAGCTGATTTGAGGTGGTCGCCTGCGAGCACGCCCAAACCGCCGGAATAGATCGGTAGGGCTTTAACTAAGCCGAATTCCATCGAAAAGTAAGCGTAGCATTCTTGCTGCTCGGTGTCGCGCTGTTTGCGGTACCAGGCGCGATTTTTGAGATAATCGTCTAATTGTTGGGCTGCTCGGTTCATTTGGGCAATGAAGCCTTCATCTTCTGCCATTTCTTGCAGTCGCTCTTGAGATATGGTTCCGAGCATCAGCACCGGGTTTTGGTTGCTGGAGTCCCAGAGGTCTCGATCGAGGCGGCGGAAAAGGTCTTTGGTATCAACGTTCCAATCCCAGTGCAAGTTGTAGGCAAGCTGGCGCAGGGGTTCGAGAATTGCCGGTAGCGACGGGGAAACGTTAAATGTGCGAATCGGCTGCATAGACAAAGCTTTTATGTTTGAGTAGCGATATTTTCCTCTGTCTTTGGGTACAAGTCCGTTATTCTGCACACTATTTTAAGTTTTAACAAGGGCGGGCGATCGGCTGTTACCTTAACTGCGGTGGCGCGAGCAAATGCCGATCGCCCTTAAAACCGCTTGCCGCACTTCCTGATGAGATTTCTCAATGCCACTAGACCGAAAAATCCAGTGTCCGCCGCCCGCGTGTTCCAGCAAAATTCTCTTTCCGTCGGGCAAAACTATTTGCCACAAGTTTAAAACGGAGGTTTTAATAAGCTTGCACTGGATTTGGTGCAAGTTGGTTTCCATGACCTTGAGTTGATGCACTACCTGATTTTGTGCCGCTGATTTCATCTGATTTTCACTTCTGATTTAACGCCTTTGAGAGAAAGGGGCTTGGTTTGCAGCCCAAACCTCAGCAGGTTAAGGGGTATGCACGTGTTTGACATCAAACACTTGCACTAATAGGAGACACTAATGTTAAGGCGGTTTGAGCAAGCTAAACACCCTATGTCAGGCCCGCCCGACCGCTTTTTGTCGTGTCTATAAAAGCAAGCATACTTGCGACCTCGCAGTTTATCAAGTGTGCTTGCTTTGTTTTGCTGATATGTCCAGAAAGAAGCCCAATCAAGATCCAAATACCAAGCCAGCCTTGCAAGTATTAAGAGAGGCTGTCGGTTTAACTCAATCTCAGCTCGCAAGCCAAATCCCCGATAAAACAGGAGCAAAAACTTTAACTAGACAAGCGATTAGCAATTGGGAGCGAGGACTTGACGCCCCTGAGCTGACAATTCCTCAAGTTAAAGCGCTGTGTCACGCTTTGGGCAAGAATCTTAACGAATTGCCCGACAACTTAGGTCCGCCGAAGCGCTCTAGCAGCGATGATGTTGGGGGTGCAGCGCAGGAAAACCAGTCCGGAGACTAAGATTCTCGGTCAATAACTATAACTTTCGGGTGTGAACGAAGCACCAAATCCCTATGGATGGGTGAGGCGCGCAGATTAACTATTGTTACCAATAGATAAATCTTGAACCGCGACTCACTCACCCTACAAATGACTAATAACTAATGACTAATGACTAATGACTAATGATTAATTAAGCCATTTGCACTTTCCTCAACATAGAATTTACCAAAAGTTTGGTAGCATCACCAGCCGAGAGGGCAGGGCTGAAATAATAACCCTGAATTTCTTGACAGTGGAGTTCGCGCAAACACTCCAACTGCTCTTGAGTTTCTACTCCTTCTGCTACTACGCTCAAGTTCAAATCGCGCCCCAGTGTCGCTACAGCCTTGGCGATCGCCCGTTCGCAGGGATCAGTCGTCAGTCCGCTGACAAAGGATTTATCTATTTTTAAGATATTCAAGGGAAACTTTTTGAGATAATTTAGAGAACAATAACCCGTGCCGAAATCGTCCAGCGCAATTTGCACTCCCATATTCTGCAACTCCCTGAGAACTTTTGTGGTATAATCCACATCTTGCATGGCTGTAGTCTCGGTAATTTCTAACTCTAAATACTTGGGTGCTAAACCGCTTTTTTCCAAGCAGTTCGCTACCATTTCTAATAAATTAAATTGCTGGAACTGCCGAGCCGAAACGTTGACTGCTACCCGCAAATCTGGCTGCAAAGCATCCTGCCAAGCTTTATTTTGAGTGCAGGCTGTTTGCAGTACCCATTCCCCAATAGCTACAATGAGCCCGTTCTCTTCGGCGATCGGAATAAATGTAGTGGGAGTAACTAAACCTAATTGTGGATGTTGCCAGCGTAGCAGGGCTTCCATGCCCTGAATTTTCCAAGTAGTGATGTTGACTTTTGGCTGGTAGAAAACCTCAAATTCTCCCTGTTCTAAAGCCTCGTGCAGCCTGTGTTCTATAGTGAGTAACTGGCTCCCTTGGGGATTAATTGTTGAAGTATATAACTGATAGTTATTTCTTCCCATTTCTTTAGCGCGGTACAAGGCGGCATCGGCATTTTTGACTAAAGTTTCGGCATCTTCACCATCATCGGGATAAAGGGCAATGCCGATGCTGCTGCTAACATGAAAGGGTTGTCCTTCTAGTTTAAATGCAGGCTTTAAATTGTGGAGGATTCTTTGAGCTGTTTTAACTGCATCTTCTAAGCAATTGATATCGGGAAGCAGTATGGTAAATTCGTCGCCTCCCCAGCGGGCAACCGTGTCAGTCGATCGCAAAGTGTCGCTGATGCGTCCGGCAAAACCTTCTAACAGGCGATCGCCTGCAGCGTGACCTAGTGTATCATTAATCTTTTTGAACCTGTCCAAGTCTAAAAACATCACAGCTAGCATTTTTTTGGTTTGTTTAGCTTGTTTTAAGGAAGCCAGCAGCCGCTCGTTAAAAAGTATCCGGTTCGGCAAACCAGTGAGTTGGTCATAAACAGCTTGATAGCGAATAATTTCTTCAGCTTGCTTGCGCTGAGTAATGTCCATCATCGTACCGATCGCCCTTACTGCTTTGCCACTTTCATTGCGGATGATGTAGCCGCGATCGAGCACAAAAACATATCCCCCGTCTGCACGGTGAAAGCTGTATTCTTCCGACCAACATTGAGCGTCTGAGTTCATTGTTTCGTTGAAGCTTAACATCACTCTTTCCCGTTCTTCGGGATGAATATTTAGCCACCACGATTCTAATTCTATCGTCTGAGTTTCGTTGAGTTTGTATCCAAAAACTTTTTCAAATTCTTCGCTCAACCAATACTCATTTTTTAATAAATCAAAATCCCATACGGCATCATTTGTCGCCCTCGTCAGCAGGTGAAAGCGTTCTTCGCTTTTGCGTAGTTTTTCTTCGGATTGCACCCGTTCCGTTACATCCCGAAAGCTGAATACTCGACCCGTAATTTTGCCTCCCGTGCGCTGGGGCAACGAGTAGCGCTCGAAGATTCTGCCATCTGTAAACTCGATGATATCGTAACTTTCTGCTGCGGGGCGATCGGACAATTCTTTAGCACAGTTGAGAAATATTTCTGGGTATTTTAACTGATTGATTCCGAACTCCCAAATTTGCTTGTTATCTCTCGAATCCAGCAGGAAATCCGGCAAGTGCCACATTTCGGCAAACTTGCGATTAAAGGTGAGCACTGTGCCTCCACTGTCAACCGCCAGAATACCGTCAGCAGTAGATTCAATGGTTGCTTGAAGCAACGAAAGAGATGTTTCTAGTTCTAACTCTGCTAATTTGCGATCGCTGATGTCAAACGCTGTGATTAAGATCGAGGCTTTTTTTTCAAATTTTATAATATCTACAGTTGCTTCCAACCAGCGCATTTCTCCAGTTTTCGTGACTATTATTAATTCATATTTTGACCCGGCCGTTGAGCGCGCGTCACTGGATTTACCCCATTTTTTAACTATTTCTAAAAAATCTCGATGAATTAAGTCATATAAATCCAATGCTAGTAATTCTTCGCGAGTATATCCTGTCAGAGCTTCTGTCTGAGCATTGACATAACGGAACTGTCTGCGGTGATAGATAAATGCCACAGCATTCACAGTTTCTATCAGTTGGCGAAACTTTTTTTCACTGCGGCGCAAATTTCTTTCAGCCCGCTTGCTATCGGTAATATCTTGTGCTATGTATAACTTGCCGCTGACCTTGCCTTTACCGTCGCGAATAAGTGAAATAGAAAGCAGTACAATTATTTTTTTTTGCTGTTTAGAAAGGTAGACTTTTTCGACGTTGCGGACAGAACCTTCGGCTGTTAAACTTGCTAACTCTAACTCGGGTGCAGGTGATTCAGTTTTCTTAAAAAGTCCGGCTATTGGTTTACCTAACAACTCTTTTTTAGAGTATCCCAAAAGTTGACAGGTAGCTTGGTTTAACGACAGGATATGACCGCCCGGTGTAGTCGCAATTATCGAGACGTTCATTTCCTCGCAAATATCGAGGGCATATTCGGCAGTTTGCTGCAAATCTTGTGTCATTTGGGCAATAGTATCCCAGATATCCTGTTCTTTTTTTGGATACAACACTTTTTCTCCTTCTGGTAACTTGTTCTTCCCTGTTTCAGACTTGGCTTTGATTAACCCGATCCCCTGGGATAAAATATTTACTGTGTTCGTCCTGATCAATAATGAGATTACTACAGAAATAAAAGCCAGATAAGAACCGATTATTTTTAACCTAAAAGTACGCTCTTTCTCCGGGATTTCCTCAGATTGTATAAAATTGTCAGTCCGTAAATTTACTGACTTTATGTGGGATAATTTCTCCAACAATAAGTCGGCGCTTGCAGACGCAGGAGGGCGAGATGTCGATCGCAAATAGCTATGTTTCTCAGGCGCAACCAAAATTGATCCTAAAGCGCGATTGCCGTTTCCCTCCCCTACACTTGCCAACAATATTTTTGCATTAATGCAACATTCCACACCAAAAATAGCAGCAGTTAAATATCCCCAAATTAATCCATAGATAATTTTCATTTCCTCCTGCTCCTAATTTTAAAAAGATGCTTTTGCCATCAAAAATATAAAAAAATTGAACAGAACTTGAGGTGTCATAGCAAAACGGAGCCAACCTTAATTTATGTGGATTTGTAAATTAAATTTTACCAAGCTAAGAATTTAGCCTTATAACTAATTACAATTTTAATCTTAATTTAAAATGTGTCATCAGCCATTGTGCCACAAATTATCCGCCATTGTGCGTAGACACCGGGTGGGAGCGCGCTAAAATTAGATCATTCCCGCAAGGAGGCGACCGGGATTTGTTAGAAAAATAAACAATTAGCTTAAAATCGATGCAGAGGTCCCCTAATTGAACCCATGAGTCAGACCATCCCAGAACTCCAAAAAGAAGTCCGCGCGCTGCAAGCACAAGTTACTGCCCTGCAAGAGTCGCGGGAAAAACTTGGCGTACAGCGCTCTGAGTGCCGAGTGGCAGTCAGTTTTCCCAAAAATAATACTCCTGAAGCCATTGCCGAGTTCCACCAGCAAACTGCTGCTTTTGGGGAGCAGTGGTTGCAGCAAATCCAGGAAATTGACCGAGAGACTAAAAATATTGAAAAGCAACTGCAACAAAAACAGGCTTTACTCAATTACAAGCAAGGTGAACTAGAAAAAATGCTGGCCGGAGAGCACTGGCAAGAAGTAGAAAACACTGTTCAAACCGGGGAAAAGCGCTTGCAAGCACAAGCTCGCAAAATCAATCAAGTCGCAGCGCAGCTAGAGGTAGAAATCCAAGCTTTAAAAGCACTCTACGACCAACTAAATCCGAGTTATTCCGAGTGGTTTCAACAACCAACTCAAATAGTCAAATTTTCTGCAACAACTATTCCTTACGCTGTTCCCAGCAGCAGCGGGTTGATCTTGGAGAATAAGGAGATTGAGTGGGAAAAAAAGTAGTTTTTACTTTTAAAGTTTCAAGGTAAATTCGTGATTTGAATGTAGCCGTCGAACGATCCAATAAGCAAGACAGATGCGACGGCAACATCGCAAGGCTTTTACCTGCTTTTTTAGATAAAAAATACAAAACTGCCTCTGGCGCAGTTAATTTTAAGATTTTTGAGTTTCATTTTTTGAAACAGGTTTATTTTTAACTCTGGTGTCCACCTAAAATCTAAACTATAACTGTTCTGGACGCATCAACCGGGTTTTACGAAAAGACTTTGTTGCAGCCCTCGCTTCCGCTAAAAAACCCGGTTGATGAGAGTGAGGAGTGCGTAATCCCTGTCTAAAATCTCACATAGACTTACTGATGAAACAATTGATTTGGATAGCGCTATTTATTCTGGTTGCGGTGGCGGCTGTGGGTTGGCGTTCTGACTCGTGGCAGCGGTTGTCGGCTGTACCGGAAGTTTCAATCGAGCGCAATATCCACATTTCCCCAAACCCCTCTCCCTCACCATTTTATGCTGAAAAAAATGCAGCCGGCCAACCCCAAATTGACCCGTCCCGGTTGTGGAAACACGTCGAGACTTTAGCAGGAGAACGTGAGGGAGAAGGATCTCGCTCTTTTACTAGAGATTACATTTCTAAACAACTGCAAACATTAGGATTTTCCGCAGATTTGCAGCCGTTCGATCGCGGAATCAACGTCTTCGCTGAGAGAAAAGGCACTGACTCAAACGCCGGTGCAATTTTAGTGGCAGCACACTACGATACTGTACCAAACTCCCCAGGCGCTGACGACAATGCGACGGGAGTTGCAGTAGTTTTAGAAGTAGCAAGATTGCTGGGTTCTCGCCCCACGCCTCGGACATTGCAGGTAGCATTTTTCGACAGGGAAGAACTCGGACTTTTAGGCAGTTTAGCATTCACCGGTAGCGAGGCGCGGTTAAAAAATTTGCAGGGTGCGATCGTCCTGGATATGGTAGGTTATGCCTGCCGCACGCCCGGATGCCAGCAATATCCCGAAGGATTGACAGCGCAACCTTTTCTAGAAGCATCGGGGGTAACTTCTCCCGACAAAGGCGAGTTTATCGCTGTGATTGGCGATGCCGAACATCCGCTGCTATTGAAAAGTTTTGCGGAGTCTGGAAAAGCCGATTTGCCGCCGGTGGTGGCGCTGCCGGTTCCGCTGAAAGGGTTGCTGACTCCCGATGTTTTACGCAGTGACCACGCGCCTTTCTGGTATAAAGGAATTGGTGCCGTGTTGGTGACGGATACTGCAAATTTGCGATCGCCCCACTATCACCAATCTAGCGATACATTAGCAACTATCGATCGACCTTTTTTCGCCGGTTCTGCTCAAATTGTTGTCAATGCCGTGGCTAAATTATTGGAAATTCGGTAATTAGTAATCGGTAATTGGTAATCGGTAATCTACTCGTTACCCGGAAGAGCCTGGGAACCAGTGAAGTTCCCAAGTTTCCTTCTTCCTTCTTCCTTCTTCCTTCTTCCTTCTCACAAATGACTAACAAAGAAAGCCTGCAACGGCATTTACTGCAACTAGACAATCGAGGCTACAAAGCCTACAAAGACATTCAAGGTAATTACGACTTTTCTGAATTCACATTAATTATTGATTACGTGCAGGGAGATCCGTTTGCTTCTCCCAGTAAATTTAGAGTCCTAGTTCCGCCAAACATTGCTCAAATTCCTGGCGAACTTTTCAAGTCTCGCAGTCGAGAAATAGCCTTGCGAGATTACCTAACTCGCCAGTTTGACAAAGCAGCCTACAGCATCAGCAGCAAACGCGGCACTGGCAAAAGCGGTATGATTGCAGTGACTGGCTTCGGACAAGAAGTTTTAGAGCGAACTTCCGCATTTATCATTTCCTCAAATACATCCGATATCGAAGATTTAGGAGGAGTTGAACTGCGATTTGCCGTCGGACTTCCAGCGGGCGGGCGCAGTATTTTAGGGCGACAAGCTGCTGAAATGCTGTGCGAAGATATCCCGCAAATTGTCAGCAATTCTCTGAAGTATGCTAACTTAAATGCTGCTGAATGTCGCCGTCACGTTGAAACTGTAGAAGATGCTGACTGGCTGCGGCAGCAGTTAGCTGAAAAAGGATTAGTTGCGTTTGTTGCTGACGGTTCTATTTTACCCCGCCGCAGCGGTGTTGACAACAGCCCTTTGTTAAATAATGCTGTGGCTTTTCAGTCGCCGCTGTCATTAAAAGTTGAGTTTAATTGTCCGAATCGCGGTTTGATTTCCGGTATGGGTATTCCCGCTGGCATTACTTTGATTGTTGGGGGCGGCTATCACGGCAAATCAACTTTACTCAGGGCTATCGAGTTGGGAGTTTACAACCGAATTCCGGAAGATGGCCGGGAATTTGTGGTGACTAATCAGGCGGCAGTGAAAATTAGAGCGGAAGATGGCAGAAGTGTTGCGGGAGTTGATATTTCGCCTTTTATTAACCACTTGCCACAAGGTAGAGATACTGCACAATTTTATACTGAGAATGCGAGCGGTAGCACGTCGCAAGCTGCTAATATTATTGAGGCTTTGGAATTAGTCGCTTCTTCAGAAGAGGATTTAGTGCCTGTTTTATTGGTGGATGAGGATACCGCAGCGACGAATTTCATGATTCGCGATCGCCGAATGCAGGAACTCATCGCTAAGGATAAGGAACCGATTACGCCGTTTATTGATAAAGTTAAACAGTTATACGCAGATTTGGGCGTATCGACTATTTTAGTCATGGGCGGAAGCGGCGATTATTTTGATGTGGCAGATACTGTGATTGCAATGGAAAATTTTAAAGCAGATGATGT
Source organism: Microcoleus sp. LAD1_D3 (assembly GCF_036702135.1). Taxonomy (NCBI): domain Bacteria; kingdom Bacillati; phylum Cyanobacteriota; class Cyanophyceae; order Oscillatoriales; family Microcoleaceae; genus Microcoleus; species Microcoleus sp. LAD1_D3. Next base: position 77,528 of record NZ_JAUBSB010000003.1, read on the forward strand.
GACGGAAAAAGCTAAAGAAATTGCTATAAATTACCCGATTAGCCGTGCTGCTGAAGGGGGAGAAACTTTTGGTGAGATTACTCAAAGAGTGCCGATTCCTGCTAGCTTAGATCCGAGTCGGGGACGGCGAGATGTGCGGGTGAAGGTGCGGGATGTTGATGAATTGGCTTTCGGAACTGAGGAGATTGATTTGGGTGCTGTTGAGCAAATTGTGGACAGCGGACAGTTAATGGCGATCGCTGCGGCAATGGTTTATGCTAAGCAGCAATACATGGACGGGAAACGCACTTTGTCGGAAATCATAGATTTGGTGATGGCAGATATTGAGGCGCAGGGGATGGATATTTTATCGCCTTTTCCTGAAGGGGATTTTGCCATGTTTCGACGGTTTGAATTGGCGGCGGCAATTAATCGGCTTCGCAGTTTGTCGGTTGTTGCTAAGTAGACTTGCTTAATATAAGTGTATTGTTGTCCTACTTTTGATATGCTGGCGAAAGTGAGTGCAAAAACCGCGATTGAAGTATGACAGGCAATATAGGACAACTGACTGCTTTAAGCGATCGACCTTATTTAGTATTAAGCAATCAAGGCGAGGTTTTACAGCTAGAGTTAAAACAGCAGCAGCACGTATTGGGGCGCGATCGCACTCGTGCGGATTTAGTCATTCCCGAACCCTGGCGGGCAGTTTCGGGCGTTCACGCTGTTTTGCGCCAAATTGGGGATAATTACTGGATTTACGACGGTGACGGGCAGCGACCGAGCACTAATGGCTTATTTGTCGATCGCACTCGCATCACTCCCAATGACGGTTATTGTCTGAAAAACGGCACAGAAATTAAAATCGGTCTCGATCCTCAAAATCAAGTTTTGCTGAGTTATTTTAATCCGCTGGCGAATCAGGTTGCTGTCCCTAGCAAGCAGTCAATTCTTCTTAAGAATCGGTCGGTTTTGTTGGGCCGCGATCCAAACGCTTCGCTGCAATTAGATGCGCCGCTTGTTTCTAGACGCCACGCCACAATTGACCAAGACAGTCGCGGCAATTATATTTTGCGAGACCACAGCGTTAACGGGGTTTTTGTTAACGGTCAGCGAGTGACAAATTCTCTACAGTTGTCCGAGGGAGATGCAATTCGGATCGGCTCGTTTACTCTAACTTACCGCAGCGGTGAGTTGGAGATGCAAGACTCCGGCCATCAAATTCGTTTGGATGCTGACAGTCTGGTGATTCCGAAGCGTTTGGATAACATCACTTTGGCGATCGAACCGGGGCAGTTTGTGGCTTTAGTCGGCGGTAGCGGTGCGGGTAAATCTACTTTAATGCGGACGCTTTTAGGCATTGAAAAAACTACTAACGGCGCTGTGTTTCTCAACGGCGACAACCTGCGCCAAAACTTCAATATTTACCGCAATCAAATCGGTTACGTGCCTCAAGATGATATTGTACACGCAGATTTGACAGTAGAAGAAGTCTTGAGTTATGCAGCTAAATTGCGCTTACCTCCCGATACAGATGTCAAGCAGGTAGTCGCAAAAACTTTAGAAGATATTGAAATGACTCACCGTCGCAAGGCTTTGGTAAAACAGCTTAGCGGCGGACAGCGAAAGCGGGTCAGTATTGGAGTTGAACTGTTAGCAGACCCGAAACTTTTCTTTTTAGACGAACCGACTTCAGGACTCGATCCGGGTTTGGATAAGAAGATGATGCAACTGCTGCGAAAGTTGGCAAATCAAGGCCGGACGGTGATTCTGGTGACTCACGCGACGGCAAATATCACGATGTGCGATCGTATTGTTTTTATGGGTCGCGGCGGACGCCTTTGTTACTTCGGCCCGCCTAGGGAAGCGCTCGATTTTTTCGATGTCAAAACGGGCGATTTTGCAGACATTTACAACGAATTAGAAACAGGAGAAACTAACGTTCAAAGCTGGGGAGAAAAGTTTAATAAATCCCCCTACTATCAGCGCTATATTGTCAACCACTTCAGCACAGGCAAGGCTAATGCAAAAATACCTTCTGCATCAAAATCTCAATCTTTTGTAAAACAACTCGTTTTGCTCGCCCAGCGCTATTTTCAGCTTATTTCTCGAGACTTAGTTAACTTGAGTTTAGCTCTTTTAACGGCTCCGATAGGCATTAGTTTACTGCGGCTAGCCGTCAGAGATAAAGACCCGTTAATTGGAGCGCCGGAGGCAACTTTAGCACCTTTAGCGCTCAGAGTTTTATTTGTATTTACCTGTGCAGCTATTTGGGTAGGACTGGCAACTTCTCTGCAAGAAATTGTTAAAGAATCTGCTATTTATCTGCGCGAACGTTTGGTAAACTTAGGATTGTTTGCTTATTTGGGTTCAAAATTTTTCATACTTTCTGGTTTAGCAGTATTGCAAACGCTGTTAATGGTAGGAGTTATTTTGATTTCTTTTAAATCCCCGGAACCGAGTTTTATTTCCTGGGCGATGGGGGCAAGTATTACCACATTCCTAACTTTGCTGAGCTGCATAAGTCTCGGATTAGTGGTTTCCGCGATTGTTAAAAATAGCTCTCAAGCTAACAGCGCTTTGCCTCTATTATTGCTACCTCAGATTATTTTTTCGGGAGTTTTGTTTAAGATGGAAGGTGCGGCGAGCAAGTTTTCTTGGCTGATGTTAAGCCGTTGGTCTGTGGGGGCTTACGGCTCTTTAGTTAATGTGAATGCGATGGTGCCCGCACCTACTACATTACCGGATGGGAGTACGCTTCCTCAGCCGTTTGAGCCTACTCCGGTTTACGATCCAACCTGGGAGAATTTGGGTTTAAATTGGGGTATTTTGTGCGTGCATATTTTCGTTTATTTGATGTTGACTCTGTGGTTGCAGAAGCGGAAAGATATTCTATGAATTATTGGCTGATGAAGTCGGAACCGGATGTTTATAGTATTGCGGACTTGAAGGGCGATCGCACTTCTATTTGGGATGGCGTTCGCAACTATCAAGCGCGCAATTTTATGCGAGAAATGAGTCGGGGAGATTTAGTATTTTTTTACCATTCTAATACTAAATCTCCGGGTATTGTCGGGTTAGTGCGCGTCGTGGAAACAGGGATTGCTGACCCAACTCAGTTCGATATGAATAGCCAATATTATGATGCTAAATCGCAGTTAAAGGCGCCTCGCTGGGAAACTGTGAGAGTTGAGTTTGTTGAGGAATTTGCTAAGTTAATATCTTTGGATGAACTGAAACAAAAGTTTAGTGCTGATGAGATTTTGGTGGTGAGGAAAGGCAATCGGTTATCGGTGATGCCGGTATCTGAAGTTGCTGCCCAGAAGATTTTGCAGATGAGATGAGTTGTGACCATTTAACTTGCATATTTGGGGCGGGCTCTTCGGCCCACCCCACAATGCTTAAAGACTTTACAAAAATCCTCGGTAAGGGTATTGAAATTTTGCTTTTTTTAGGCTATTTTCTACTAAGTTGTGGTTGTGCTTAGTAATATGATTCGCGAAAATTTGAGTCAGGCAAGCAATCAGGATTTGGGCGGGGAAGATGCCCACCCCACAGGTCAATATCAGCTTTTTGTGGGACAGGCTTCTAGTCTGCCACTTAAACTCCGAGATGCTCAATTAAAAGTTACTTACAGAAATTTACCTCATTGGGAGTTAGAAGGAGCGGTCTATTTCATCACTTTTAATACTTGGGAAAAGCTGGAATTAACTCCGGCTGCGAGGCAAGTTGTCCTCAATGCTTGCAAGTTTTTTGATAGGCAAAGGTATCAAATATTTTGCTTAGTTGTAATGCCCGATCATGTGCATATGCTCATGCAGCCTTTAGAAAAGTCGGATAATAAATTCTGGTTGCTCAGCAGCATTCTACACAGTATGAAAAGCTACAGTTCTAAACAAATTCCCAAGGTGATGAAGCATATTGGTACTGTCTGGCAGGATGAGCGACATGACCACATTGTCAGAGATGAACGAGAATTTCAGGCTTTTTGGGAATATATTAGGCAAAATCCTGTCAAAGCTGGTCTTTCAGTGACTCCAGAGGAATACCCTTTTTTCTGGCAAATGTAAGTAGTTGGACAGAATTAATTACACAAAATAGAATCTAAAATTCTCTTTCTGTGAGCCTTACAAAATTATATATGTGTAAGTATTTTTGTCCATGTACTTATGAAGTTTAGCTTTTTCTGAATTTCTTGTGGGGTGGGCATCTTGCCCGCCCAAGCTTCAGTCACAGGCAAGATGCCTGTGCCACAAGCTTCAGTCACAGGCAAGATGCCTGTGCCACAAGGATTTCACAGGCAAGATGCCTGTGCCACAAGGATTTCACAGGCAAGATGCCTGTGCCACAACAATTCTTGTGGGGTGGGCATCTTGCCCGCCCCAAATATTTGCACAGGCAAGATGCCTGTGCCACAACAATTCTTGTGGGGTGGGCATCTTGCCCGCCCAAACTATTTGCACAGGCAAGATGCCTGTGCCACAACAATTCTTGTGGGGTGGGCATCTTGCCCGCCCAAACTATTTAAAATTATCCTAAAGACCGGCCGCACAAACAGCCGCTCCAATTAACCCTACATTATCATTTAAAACCAATCTCACCGGCATCATTTCTAACAGCGAATCCATCCGGCCTTTGTGGGTAAAAGCTCGCATAAAACCCCCTTCTTGAATCAGTGGCAAAATTTTAGGAGCGATGCCGCCAGCTATGTACAAACCACCGTAAGGTAAAAGTGACACAGCCATATTTCCCGCGACAGCACCGTAAGCTTCTACAAACATTTGCATTGTTTGTTCGGAAAGCCGATCGCACTTTTTGAGTGCCGCCTGTGCAATTGTCGCCCCCGGATCGACAGTCTTTTCAGTTTTCCCAACTTCTGACTCCCATTGTTTGATAATTTCCCCTACCTCCGCTGATTCCGGGGCAAATTTTCTGTCCCGCAAAAACTGGTAAATTGCCACAATTCCCTGTCCCGAAACGACTCGCTCGATCGATATTCTGGGAATGTCGTGTTTTGCCAACAAATAATTCAGCAATTCAAACTCTAACTCCGATCGCGGCGCAAAGTCACCGTGTCCCCCTTCCGAAGAAAAAACCCTCACCCCATTTACGTCGGGAATTGCAAAACAATTTCCCAAACCAGTACCCGCACCAATCACAGCAATTGGAGCGTGTTGTTGGGGTTTTCCAACTTGCAAAGTGTGCAAATCCTTAGCATCCAAACCGCACACGCCGTAGCCAACCGCAACAAAATCATTAATTAAACTAACGTGTGATATTCCTAATTCCTGTTCCAGACGTTTCGCATCCAGGCGCCAAGGCAAATTAGTCAGTTTTGCAGTGTTGTTAACCACCGGGCCTGCGATCGCAAAACAAGCTTTTTCAGGCACTGGCGCAAAATCCAATTTCATAGCAGCTTCCGTCAAAAACTGCTGCACCATCGGTACTAAATCAGGGAACTCCCCGCTCGGATAGCGAAACTCGTAAAGAGCGTTCATTTCACCATCAGCAGTCCTTTCTACCAAGCGTAAAATTGTCTTAGTCCCGCCAATATCGCCCGCTAATAATAATGCCATAAATCTCTTTTTCCACCAAAGATAACATTCCCCATTTAAACACCCACAGTATTAATTGCCAACCAAGCCCGCAGCACCTCAGCCACAGTCCAAGCTTGAGCCGTACAGCCCCGCGGCGAGTGGGGGGCGTCGCCCTCAAAAATTTCGCTCATACTGCCAACTCCGCCGGCCATTATATGATGTGCCATCGGTTCTAGGAATTCGCGAGCTTGTGCTGGGTTTTTGTATACGTGTAAGTGCGCCAAGACAAACGGGCCAATCAGCCAGCCCCAAACTGTGCCTTGGTGGTAGGCGCTGTCGCGCTGCAATTGGTCGCCTCCGTATGTGCCGCGATACTGCGGGTGCTGCGGCGAGAGGCTGCGGAGGCCGACAGAAGTGAGCAACTGTTGAGCGCAGGCGTCCACCACGCCACGCTGCTGGATGGGCGTCAGTAACGGTGTATAGCGGGTTTCCTGGCGCATCCCCGCTGACAAGGAGTTGGCGGAGTGAGGAGGAATCGAGTGTAGGGGCAGGGATACGGCGAATATTTGGTTGGGCCGCAGGGAACTATCGTTTCCGTCGGGGCCGTCGAGAACGTCGTAACAGTAACCGGTTGAGGCGTTCCAGAAGCGAGGAAATCCGGCGGCTGTTCGATCGCCCAATTGCTGGTATTCATTGTGAGGCTTGCCCAGTTTTCGAGCAAAACTTGCCATAGCTTGTATAGCATTGTACCAAAGCGCGCTGAGTTCGATCGGCTTACCAATCCGAGGCGTCACCACCCAATCGCCGATTTTCGCGTCCATCCAAGTCAGTTGCACACCCTTCTCCCCGGCGTAGATTAAACCGTCATCGGGATCGACGCGGATCTTATACCGAGTTCCCTGTATGTGCCAATCAACAATCTCACATAAAGTAGGCCAGAGTTCGCTCAAAAGTTCCTCGTCCCCCGTGGCATCGATATAAGCGCGAATTGCCTCAAAGTACCAAAGGGTGGCATCTGCGGTGTTGTATTCCGGTGCGCCGCCCGCATCGGGGAAGCGGTTCGGCAGCATCCCCCGATCGACATACCGCGCAAATGTCCGCAAAATTGATCGCGCAATTTCCCCTCGCCCGGTACAGATTGTGAGACCGGGTAGGGCGATCGTCGTGTCGCGCCCCCAGTCGCTAAACCAGGGATATCCGGCGATGATCGTTTTGCCTTCGGGTTCCTCCGGTAGCGGGCGGCTGACGATAAATTGGTCGGCGGCTAGCACTAAGTGATTGATCCAGTCGGGAGATTCGCTCACTTTTGACCAGTTTTGCAGCAGTTGTTGGTCATAAGTGCGACGCACTTCTAAAGCTGTACCGCCGTTGAGTTCGGTATTTTTCTCGGTGCTGGCTATCAATGTGAGAGAACTTCCCGGTGCGATCGTCATGTGAAAAGTCGCCGCGTGCAAGTGATCCTCGCAGTAGTCCAATCCGCGGCGCTTTTCGGCTGCTAGGTCAAATCCGTAATGCCAATTGTATAAGGGCGCAGAGACTCGAAATTTGGCCTCTGGTGGGGCATCTGTCAGCAGGTACAGGGGTGCAGCCTTAGGAAATGCAGTCACGCAGACCCCGCTTTCCAAGGTTTCTAGGCTCATCGGCCAGTCGCCGACGCTCGTCGTGTGGTGGTAGTCGCGATAGTTGATCAGGGCTTTGACAGCGAGGGCGATCGGTTGTGAGGCGCGGTGCAGGCGGTATTGAATATATGTTGTGTTAGCACCTTGCTGCATCCAAATCCGCTTTTCCAGGATAGCGTCGGCGAGAGCAAACCTCCAAACTGGCGTCGTGCCTTCGAGGTGAAAGCTTTCGATGTAGTTGTAGCCGTGGGGTTCGATCGTACCGTCGGCCCAGCGGTTTGTATAAAGCGGATAGGGGCGATCGTTATACACAGCCGTCTCGTCTAGCTTGGCGAGCATCAAAGTGCGTCCCAGCGGGGGTTTGAGGGCGGCTACCAGCAGGCCGTGATAGCGGCGGGTGAGGAGATTCGCGATCGTCCCGCTAGCGTAACCGCCGATCCCGTTTGTGACCAACCACTCGCGAGACTCCGCCGAGTCGAGATTGCAGCAGATTTCCCGTCCAAAAGCCATAACCATAAATTACACACTCGCGCTGATTTTTGACCTACCTTTAGGTAGATTTTCGACATAATATCAACCAGAAATATCAACCCTTGCAGGCCGTTAATTTGGCGATCGCCCCCGTGCCGATTCCTGCTGTAATTTCGGCTTCACCAACCGCTACTTTTGCCCCGTACACAATTTTAGCCTTTGATGCCTCTGTCTAAAGTTAGTTGTTTGTTATATTAAGTAATATTACCGTCTAAACAGGCGCTGAACGTTAAGGGCAAGGATTTGATAGCGCGTCGGGCGATCGAACTACCAACCTATTTTATAAGGAGAACAGCTCAAAGTGAAGATAGGAGCAAATTACCTCGGCAATAACCAATGTGAATTTACCGTTTGGGCGCCCACCCTCAAACAAATCGCAGTCCAAATTGTTTCCCCAAAAAAACGCCTGATACCCCTGCAACAATCAGCAGAAGGTTATTGGCGAACCACAGCTACAGACATCGAACCAGGAACCCTTTACACTTACCAAATCGAAGGAAAAACCGACCGACCAGACCCAGCCTCAAAATATCAACCCCAAGGCGTACACGCTCCGTCGCAAGTAATAGATGAAAATATCTTTACTTGGACTGACACAAATTGGCAAGGCGTGTCGCTAGCCGAAATGATTATTTACGAACTGCACGTCGGCACATTCACCCAAGCCGGAACATTTGAAGCAATAATTCCCCAGCTAAAACAACTTAAAGAATTGGGAATCAACGCCATCGAAATAATGCCAGTAGCCCAATTTCCTGGCCATCGAAACTGGGGATATGACGGCGTATATCCCTACGCCGTTCAGAACTCCTACGGCGGCCCCGAAGGCTTCAAAACACTCGTCAACGCCTGCCACGAACACGGCATTTCAGTAATTCTCGATGTAGTCTACAACCACCTCGGCCCCGAAGGAAACTATCTCAGGGACTTCGGCCCCTACTTTACATCAAAATACGGCTCGATTTGGGGAGACCCCCTCAACTTCGACGACGCCTACAGCGACGGGGTACGCAACTACTTTATTGAAAACGCCCTCTACTGGTTTCGAGACTATCACATCGATGCCCTGAGATTAGATGCAATTCAAGCAATATTTGAAGTAGGTGCCAGACCTTTTTTACAAGAACTCTCCGATGCCACAGCCGATATTTCCCAAGAACTAGGACGGCAACTTTACTTAATAGCCGAAAGTGACTTAAATGATGTCCGCACTATACGTCCCAAAGAACTCGGTGGCTTCGGACTAGACGCCCAATGGTGCGATGATTTCCACCACGCACTGCACGCCTTGCTCACCGGAGAAGACGACCGATACTACCAAGATTTCGGCAAGTGCGAACACTTAGAAAAAGCCTTCAAAGAAAGCTTTGTTTACTCCGGCCAGTACGCCCCCCACAGAAAGCGGAAACACGGCAATTCTGTTAAGGATGAACCGGGTCATAAGTTTCTGGTGTTTGCCCAAACCCACGACCAAATCGGCAACCGCATTTTGGGAGACAGACTCTCGAAAATAATTGACTTTGAAGGATTGAAACTTGCAGCAGGCACAGTCTTAATTTCTCCCTACATTCCCTTCTTTTTTATGGGAGAAGAATACGGAGAAGAAGCACCGTTTTTTTACTTCGTTTCCCACTCGGACGAAAACTTAATTGAAGCTATCCGCAAAGACAAACAACAAGAATTTAAAATCTTTGAAGGTCGAGGCGAGTTTCACGACCCCCAGAGTCCTGAGACTTTCAATAAGTGTAAGTTAAACTGGGAAAAACAAACCCAAGGCAAACACAAAATCCTTTGGGAATGGCACCAACATTTGATTCAACTGCGCCGGACAATACCAGCCCTTAAAAAACTCGACAAAAACAGTCTAGAAGTCTCCAGCATTGAAGCGGAAAAAATCTTATTTCTACGTCGCTGGACAGATGACAGCCAGATATTCTGCATTCTAAACTTCAACACGCAAGATGTCGCTTTTACGGCTGCACTGCCCCAAGGCAACGGTCACAAAATTTTAGACTCGGCTGATGAAAAATGGATGGGTTCAGGTTCTAGCTTGCCTGAAAAGATAAATTCAGAGCAAAAATTGACCGTTAAACCGCAGAGTTTCGCACTCTATGAATTAGAGTAATTAAAACGGGAAGCAGAGCCTCAAATACAGGCGTTCCCAGGCAGAGCCTAGGAACAAGAAACAGGAGGCAGAACCTCTCTCATTCTCAGGCTATGCCGCGGAATGTAGTCCCACAAGAAACGGGAGGCAGAGCCTCTGTCGTTCCCAGCCTGTGCCCATTGGTGACAACTTAATGTTAAACGTAGTATCGGTCTGCTGTCTGACGATTAGGGTTCGATCCCCCCTAGCCCCCCTTAATAAGGGGGGGACAGGAATTTTCTCAAAGTCCCCCTTATTAAGGGGGATTTAGGGGGATCGAGACTCAGTTAAAAGCGAGATTTATCAGGGGTTTCATTCTTAAGTTGACACCAATGCCCTCTGCCGAGGAATGCAGTCGAGGAGGCTCTGCCTCATATATTAAAAAAGAAAACCCTAAAAAACCAGGAGTAAAATTAAAATGATGAGAATTCCCACAACAACTTATCGGATTCAATTTCATGGAGGTTTTAACTTTGAAGCCGCCAAACAAATCCTTAGCTATTTGGAAGAATTAGGAATTACCGACGTTTACGCTTCGCCGATATTTAAAGCTAGAAAAGGCAGCTCTCACGGATACGATGTCGTTGACTCCAATCAGCTCAATCCCGAATTGGGAACATCAGAAAACTTTGAAGCCCTCACATACGAAATCAAGAAACGGAACATGGGATGGCTGCAAGATATTGTCCCGAACCACATGGCTTACGACACTCAAAATTTGCTGCTGTTAGACGTATTGGAACACGGGCCAGATTCCGACTATTTCGATTACTTCGATATTGAATGGAATCACGCTTACGAACATCTCAGGGGTCGAGTGCTGGCTCCGCTGCTAGGAAATTTTTATGGAGATTGTTTGGAAAATGGCGAGATTCAACTCAAATACAGCGAAATTGGGCTGACCATCAATTATTATAGCTTACAATTGCCAGTAAAAATTGAATCTTATGCTAAATTTATCAGTCATAATTTGGGGCATTTAGCCAGAGAATTAGGCAGACGGCATCCAGATTTTATCAAGTTTTTAGGAATTCTTTATTTAATTAAAAATACCCCTTCAGAAACTAAAGGTAAAACCCGATACGATCAGATAGCTTTTGTCAAAGGACTGCTGTGGGAACTCTACAATCAAAATCCCCTTGTGCAGGAATTTATCGATGAAAATATCAAATTTTTTGCCGGAGAAAAGGGCAATCCTGAAAGCTTTAATCTGCTAGATGATTTGCTTTCCGAGCAGTTTTACCGTCTGTCTTTCTGGAAAGTGGGGGCCGAAGAAATTAACTACCGAAGGTTTTTTACAGTCAACGAACTTATTTCGGTAAAAGTTGAAGAGATTAAAGTTTTTCACAAAAACCATGCTCTGATATTCGACATGGTTGATGAGGGAAAGTTTACCGGATTGAGAATCGACCACATCGACGGACTATACGACCCCACAGAATATTTGAAACGGCTCCGGGAGAAAACCCCAGACACTTACATCACTGTTGAAAAGATTCTGGAACACGAAGAAGATTTGCCGTCATATTGGCCGATTGAGGGAACGAGCGGCTACGACTTTTTGAATTACGTAAACGGCGTTTTCTGTCGGTGCGATCGCGAACAGCAATTTACCGAAATCTATCAGAGATTTACTCGCTTAACCGCTCCCTACGAACAGTTGTTTTTAGATAAAAAAGGACTGATTGTTGAGAAAAACTTGGCGGGAGATGTAGACAATTTAGCTCAACTTTTGAAGAACATCTCTGGTCAATCGAGACAGGGAAATGACTTTACTCGTCCCGGTTTGGAAAAAGCATTGGCGGCTGTTTTGACGATTTTTCCAGTCTACCGAACTTACATCAATCAAGACGGTTTGAGAGAGTCCGATCGCACTTACGTAAAATATGCGATCGCCCATGCCAAACAACAAGTACCGCGACTCCTCAAGGAACTTAATTTTATCGAAACGGTGCTGTTGCTGGAAGAAGAAGAAACTCTAACACCAGAACAAAAAGAGCAGCGTCGGCACTTTGTAATGAAACTCCAGCAGTTGACGGGCCCATTAATGGCAAAAGGCGTGGAAGACACACTTTTATACGTCTACTATCGGCTTTTATCTCTTAACGAAGTGGGAGGAAATCCCAGCCAGTTCGGCGTGTCGCTGGTAGATTTTCACGAGTTCAACAAACAGCAGCAAGTCGCTTGGCCGCACAAAATGAATGCTACAGCTACCCACGATACCAAACGCGGCGAAGATGTGCGAGCCAGAATAAACGTTTTGTCAGAAATTCCCGATGAATGGGAACAGCAAGTCAGGTCTTGGAGAGAGGTAAACTCTTCTAAGAAAGTCAACTTTGCGAATCGAATGGTTCCAGATACTAATGACGAATACTTCCTGTACCAAACTCTGCTCGGCAGTTTTCCCTTTGAGGGAATTGAAAACACTGATTATGTCGATCGCCTGAAAGATTATGTGATTAAAGCTGTCCGCGAAGCAAAAGTTTATACGGCTTGGCTGAGACCGGATAACGATTACGAAGCTGGTTTTATGACCTTTGTCGATACCGTTCTCGAACCTTCAGAACAAAATCAGTTTCTCAACAAATTTACACCTTTCTGTAAAAAAGTAGCTAATTACGGAATTTTCAATTCTTTATCTCAAACGCTGCTGAAAATCACGTCTCCGGGCGTTCCCGACATTTATCAAGGGACGGAATTCTGGGATTTAAGCCACGTCGATCCGGATAACCGCCGTCCCGTTGATTTTGATCGCAGAATCGAGGTTTTGCGGGAAATTAAAGAGCAAGCTCAGACGGATATTTTGCAACTGGTTGAAGATTTGATTGCGACGCGGGAAGACGCGAGAATTAAGTTGTTTTTGACGGCAAGAACCCTAGAAGCGAGAAAAAAATACTTGCAAGTTTTTCAATCAGGCGATTATCTGCCTCTGCAAGCAGTTGGGCCGTTTAAAGATAATGTTGTTGCCTTTGCCAGAAGCTTTGGAGAGACTACCGTTATTGTCATTGCTCCCCGGTTTTTGACGGGAATTGTCAAACCAGAAGAAATGCCGATCGGCAAACAAGTCTGGAAAGATACTAATTTGCAATTGCCCGACGAAATGCCGTCTATTTGGCAAGATGCGATTACAAATCAGGCTGTAGAAACTGACGGTACGTTGGCAATTGGTGAAGCTCTCACTTACTTTCCTGCAGCTCTGCTGATCGGTAAAAAATAGCAATCAAAAACTGGAAAATTCAAGAATTTTCCGAGATTCCCAGGAGGCGGACTTGAGGCTCTCCCTCAATAAAATATTGCTTCCCAGGCACAGCCTGGAAGTAAACGGGTAGGGACACTGCATAGCCGTGTCCCTTTTCAGAATTGATATTAAACCTGATTTGAAGTCAAAAAACCGATCGCCCCTACCAACCAAACAAAATTTATACACATAAGACGGCAAATACAACACAACGTATACGGTTTGCCACAATACCCGAATGGATCGCACACCGTACATTGGGAAGAGTAAAGAAAAGCAAAGCAGTCAACAACTGTAGCGGTGCAAGCCTCACGGATGCAACCGTCCCTCAACAGGTTCGGTAAATACCCCTTCATCGCAAGGTCTACCGCCCGCAGTATAGAGATCAGCACCCTATCGAAGACTGTATTAAAGCAGGACTCACTACCCGTAAACAGCGAGGTAAAATCGCAGTCCTGAATAACCAGACTATCGCACAGATAAAACACCAAAATTTTGTAGAGATTGGAGCCGGAACACCCCTATGGGAAAAGTAGTTGGAATTGACTTAGGTACGACAAACTCCTGCGTCGCAGTTATGGAAGGCGGCAAACCCACCGTCATAGCCAACGCCGAAGGGGGTCGCACCACACCTTCCGTAGTAGCATATGCTAAAAATGGCGATCAACTTGTCGGACAAATCGCCAAGCGTCAAGCCGTGATGAACGCCGAAAACACCTTTTACTCAGTAAAACGGTTTATCGGGCGTCGGGTTGATGAAGTAACCCACGAAACCACTGAAGTTTCCTACAAAGTCCTCAAAGTCGGCAACAGCCTCAAACTAGACTGTCCCGCCCGCGGCAAGCAATTTGCCCCAGAAGAAATTTCTGCACAAGTTCTCCGCAAACTCGTAGAAGACGCCAGCAAATACCTCGGCGAAACTGTTACCCAAGCGGTAATTACTGTTCCCGCTTACTTCAACGACTCCCAGCGCCAAGCTACCAAAGACGCGGGAAAAATTGCCGGTATAGAAGTGCTGCGGATTATTAACGAACCTACAGCAGCAGCTTTAGCTTACGGATTAGATAAAAAGAGCAACGAAACCATTCTGGTATTTGACTTAGGTGGCGGTACTTTCGACGTATCTATTCTAGAAGTTGGCGACGGCGTGTTTGAAGTGTTAGCAACTTCTGGAGACACTCACCTCGGCGGTGACGATTTTGATAAAAAAATTGTTGATTTCATCGCTAACGAATTCCAAAGAGCTGAAGGAATTGACCTCCGTAAAGACAAACAAGCACTGCAACGCCTGACAGAAGCAGCAGAAAAAGCCAAGATTGAACTTTCGAGCGTTACTCAAGCAGAAATCAACCTGCCGTTTATTACCGCGACTCAAGACGGGCCAAAACACTTGGACACGACTTTGACGCGGGGCAAGTTTGAAGAACTGTGCTCGGATTTGATCGATCGCTCTCGCATCCCCGTAGAAAATGCGATCCGCGACGCCAAATTAGACAAATCTGCAATTAATGAAGTCGTCTTAGTTGGTGGTTCTACACGCATTCCTGCGGTGCAAGAACTGGTCAAAAAAATCCTCGGCAAAGACCCTAACCAAACGGTAAACCCGGATGAAGTGGTCGCAGTCGGTGCAGCAATTCAAGCCGGCGTACTCTCTGGCGAAGTCAAAGACATCTTGTTGCTCGACGTTACCCCGCTGTCTCTGGGCGTCGAAACCTTGGGCGGCGTGATGACCAAAATCATTCCCCGCAACACCACTATTCCTACCAAGAAGTCAGAAACTTTCTCGACTGCTGTAGACGGCCAAACTAACGTGGAAATTCACGTTTTGCAAGGCGAACGAGAAATGGCGAATGATAACAAGGATTTGGGAACCTTCCGCTTAGATGGAGTTCCACCTGCCCCCCGTGGCGTACCTCAAATTGAAGTTACTTTCGATATCGATGCTAACGGTATTTTGAATGTAGCTGCGAAAGATAAAGGTACTGGCAAGGAGCAATCTATTAGCATTACTGGTGCTTCTACTTTGCCTAGCAATGAAGTCGATCGCATGGTGAAGGAAGCCGAATCGAATGCTTCTGCTGACAAGGAACGTCGCGAAAAGATCGATCGCAAAAACCAAGCCGACTCTTTAGCCTATCAAATTGAGAAGCAGTTGGCAGAACTTGGAGACAAGGTTCCTGCTGATGACAAGACTAAGGTAGAAGGGCTGATCAAAGACTTACGCGATGCGATTAATAGTGAAGATGACGATCGCATCAAAACCTTGACAACAGAGTTGCAGCAAGCATTCTACGCTGTCAGCAGCAACCTGTACCAGCAAGCAGGCGGCCCAACTGATGGCCCTGGCGGCCCTGGTGGCTATGGAGACGGCGGCCCTACTGGCGGCGGCGACGACGTGATTGACGCCGACTTCACTGAAGGCAACAAATAGCAGGCTAAACTAAAAGCCCTAAGCTAGAAACAAGAAACCCGGTTTTTGTTCAAAACCGGGTTTCTCTGTATGATGAAAGATGATTCGGCGATTGAAGTCGCTTCTTGTCAAACGAAGTCCACTCGAAGCGGACTAAGAAGTAAAGTCAGGAGTAATCTAAAATGTCACGTTCTCCTATACAAAATTCCTCCCCAAATACTCTCAATAAATCTCATGTTGCATCCTTGCGCCGACTCCGCCGGATCAGCCATTTACTAGACAATGCAATTCCGATTCCCGGCACAAAATACCGCATTGGACTCGATCCGATATTGGGACTTATACCGGGCGGCGGCGATTTAATCACTTCAATTTTTGCAGGATATGTTGTCTTCAAATCCGCTCAAATGGGAGTGCCACAAGAGACTTTAGTCAAAATGGCCACTAACATCGTATTTGATACAGTTGCCGGTACTGTACCGGTAGCAGGAGATTTGTTGGATGTTGCTTGGAAAGCTAATGTCAAAAATATAGAATTGCTGGATGCTCATTTAGGTTCCCCTGAACAAGGCAAAAAAGCCGATTGGCTATTTGTGGCGGCGTTGTTATTGGGTTTGATATTAATTGTCGGAGGCGTGATTTTCTTGAGCGTGATGCTTTTTGGGTGGTTATTTCGAGTAGTTACAGGGCGTTGAGTTGGGGTTTTAGGATAAACCTAAATCACTCTGGCTGTGTCATGGTAAAAGCATCTAATCGGGATGATTTGTACTTAATAAAGTATATTAGAGGATGATTATTCGCAGGTAATAACATTGGGATTTAAGTAGCCTTAAGGTGAGTCGTTATTCTTTAATTTATCAATAAAAATCGACAATCTCACATATCGGCACCTTAGAAACAGGGCCTCGGAAAATAAACCCCACACTTCTTTTGTAGCAAGACTTGACAGAAATGATAGGACTATCAGCTACGAAAAAATAGCGGCGGCGATAAATCCTCAAGAAATACTAAAATGTGTGAGGGTTTTAAAATTTAACCAGCCCATGGCAAGAAAAGTTTTGGTGCTTTTACCCAGAAGAGATATGCGGCAGAAATCGCAGCTATTGAGCAGAGTCTATTAAAGCACTTCGGAGACATCAAAGACCAAGCAGCATCTCACTTGTGTTCAAAGTGAGATGCTGCCGTTCCTTTGACCGAAATCGAGGTAAATAAGCACTCTTCTTCTATCTCAAATGGGTTCTATATAAAGCGATCGCCCTTTCTCGAACCTAGAATAATATCTCTTAAGGGTATTGACAAAATTTATTAAATGTGTATTTAACTCTCAATTTTCTTGGAAACTAGCTATTGACCCGATCGCCCTTGAGTTCGATATAGTGATATAATCCAGACTATAATATCAAATTGATATAAATGCTTGAATTATCAGCCCTTGGGCTGCTACAGTTGCAACCCATGCACGGCTACCGGCTAAAGCAAAAACTGGAGCTGTTTATGAGCAGTTGCATCAGCGTCAACTATGGAGCGATTTACCCGCTGCTGAAGCGCTTGGAAGAGCGAGGCCAGATTGCGACAATTGCCGAAGAAGCCGGAGATGCGGGCTGTCCGCGCAAAATCTACGGAATTACCGCTCAAGGGCGCGATCTCTGGCGGCAAAAAATGCTCGAACACCCTCAAGAAAGCTGGGTTAACAGTGGTTCCCGGTTCCAAATCAAGTTTTTCTTTTTTGGCGACTTAGAACCCGCAGAACGGCTGAAGCTATTGGAACACCGCTTGCGAGCCTGTTACACCCGGCAAGACTACATCGAAAGCCTCAAGAGCGAATATCCACTAACCGACGACTATCAATTCGCCTCTCGCGATCGCTGCAAGTCAGTGCTGGCCTCAGAGATAGAGTGGTTAACCGAGCAACTAGCCAAGGAAAAAAGTGCGATCGCCGGAGTGCGTGATTCCCCAACCTCCGCCGAATCCGCCGACTCTAAGGGAAAATCCTTCCAACTCAGCCACTAAGGTGACTCATAAGAAGGATGTGTAATCTTCCCTGCGATCGTAGCTTTTGAGAGATAACAAGAAGCTTTCCTAAAAATAATCACTCCCTGGCTTTGCTAACTGCGATCGGACTAAAGCCCTGCACATACCCCAACCACCTTAAAAAGAGACTTTCCCGATTCGATCCTGTTTAAAATCGCTTGTCCTTATTCCCCCATGTTTGAGGGGAACGCCGGAAAATCAAAGATTTCGCCCAAGTCTCAGTCAGAAGTTAAAAAAAATCTAAGTGGTGCTGCCCATGAGTTATTCTAAATCCCCAGAATCCGTCGTTGAAGTTGAAGAGCAAAAATCTCCCACACCGGAACAGCACCCAACCGATGCAGACAGCGATCGACCGCAGGATTTGGCCCCCGTTGCCGATCGCCCCGAACCTGTTGCTAAACCGGAACAGCACCCAACCGATGCAGACAGCGATCGACCAGAGGATTTTCCGCCTATTGCCGATCGCCCCGAACCGGTTGCTAAACCACGATCGCGCTGGCCCCTAATTGCCGCGATCGCGATCGCCACAGGCGCAGCAGGTTTCGGCTGGTACTCGTGGCAATCGGGTCATAATCGCGCACAGCAACCGGCAGCAGCAGCCCAACCCCCAGGCATACCAGTCAAGCTTGCAGCCCTAGAAACCAGCTCAGTCCAAGATGCTTCGGAATTTGTCAGCAGCTTAGAGGCGAAGCGTTCAGTAGAAATCAAACCCGAAGCAGAAGGGCTAGTCACGGAGATTTTTGTCAAATCCGGGGACTTTATAAACAAAGGGCAAGCCATCGCCCGCATGAAAAGCGACAGCGCCCAAGCTGACTTGAGGCAATCCCAAGCCAACCTGATCCGCGCTCAATCCCACTTAGCCGAATTGCAAGCAGGAGCCAGGCCCGAAGAAATCGCCCAAGCTCAAGCCCAAGTCGCCCAAGCCCAAGCCAACCTAGCCCAACTGCGATCGGGCAGTCGCCCCGAAGAGATTGGTCAAGCCCAAGCCCGCGTTTCCCAAGCTGAAGCTGACCTCGCCGATGCCCAAACAGGTAGCCTCTTAGAAGACATCGCCCAAGCAAGAGCGCAAATAGAAGCAAGCACAGCCGAAGCAAAGTTAGCCAGCCAGCAACTTGCCAGATATCAGGCATTGGCAAAAGAAGGCGCAGAATCCGCGAACACCCTCGAACAATACACCCAAAAAGAAGGCAGCGCCAAAGCCAACCTCCGAGAAGCTCAAAGGCGGTTCGAGCAGCGGCAAAAGAACAGACAAGCCGAGATCGATCGCCGGACCGCAGCCTTGCAACAGCAGCGGCAAGCTTTGCGGCAATTGCAAAACGGTTCGCGCCCAGAGGAAATAGCCAAAGCCGAAGCAGAAGTCGCACAAGCCAAGAGCAGATTAGCGCAGTTAGCCAACGGTACGCGCCAAGAACAGCTCGATCAAGCTGAAGCGCAAGTTGCCGAGGCTGCCGCTCAAGTGCGCGGCTTTGAAGTACAACTGCAAGAAACTGCTGTCATCGCGCCCTTCGCGGGAGTCATCGGCGACATACCAGTGAAAGTAGGTGATAACTTGCAAAAAGGTGATGCGATCGCCACCCTGACAGAGAACCAATTGCTAGACTTGCGGTTATCAATTCCTTTGGAACGGCAGCCTCAATTACGCTTAGGGCTGCCAGTACAAATGCTCGACGCTCAAGGTAAGGCGATCGCCCAAGGTCAAATCAGCTTTATCTCCCCGAACGTCAGCGCCAATTCCCAAACAATTTTAGCTAAAGCCACCTTTCCCAACCCCACCGGCGAACTGCTTAATCTCCAGTTTGTAAAAGCTAAAGTCATCTGGAAACAGAACCCCGGAATTTTAGTTCCAGTAACAGCAGTTACTCGCTTAGGTGGGGAAACTTTTGTCTTCACAGCTCAAAAGCCGGAACAGCCAAAACCTGGAATGCCACCTTTAGTAGCGCGGCAAAAGCCCGTGAAATTGGGAGCCATTGAGGGGAATAATTATCAAGTTATCGAAGGTTTGCAAGCCGGGGAAAAAGTTGTTACTGCAGGCATCCTTAACCTGACAGACGGCGCTCCCATTATGGCTCAAGAGGAAGGGAAAGCAGCAGGGGAAAAATTACCATTAGCAAGCCAAAAATAAGGTATGTAGTTGCGCTTCAGCGCTCTTAATAGGTGAATTAAGAGCGCTAAAGCGCAACTACGTACCTTACCTGAAACTACTTGATTGCTCCGCTATAAAAAAGGGAGCTATTTTAATTTTTGACTGAAGTGCAATTAGGAATTACCAATTATCAACTAACAACTACCCATTACCCAAATAATGTTTGCAGATTTCTTTATTAAACGACCAGTCTTTGCTAGCGTCTGCGCCTTAATTATTGTTTTGATAGGCGCAATCAGCATTCCCACATTGCCGATCGAACGCTTCCCCGACATCAGCCCCACCCAAATCAACGTCACAGCCAACTATAGCGGTGCGAATGCTGAAGTTGTCGAAAATGCGGTAACAAACATCCTAGAAAGGCAAATCAACGGCATTGAAGGACTGAAATATCTAACTTCCAGTAGCACTAACAGTGGAACTAGCACCATTACAGCCACCTTTGATACTTCCCGCGACAAAGATATCGCCGCCGTCGATGTGCAAAATCGAGTGGCAGTTGCTCAACCACAACTGCCAGATGTCGTACAACGCACAGGAGTTACAGTTACAAAACAATCTAACAGCCTGCTGCTGGCTATAGGATTATTCACCGAAAATAAAGAATACGATACCATATTTTTAAGCAACTACGCCGACCTCTATTTAGCCGATACTTTAAAGAGAGTAAAAGGCGTGGGCGATGTGCGAATTTTTGGGGAAAGACGCTATGCTATGCGCCTGTGGATAGACCCCAATAAATTAGCTGCTCGTAAGCTAACAATGCAAGATGTAACAAGAGCAATTAATGAACAAAACTTGCAAGTTGGTGTAGGAACAATTGGGCAAGAACCAGCCCCCGAAGGGCAAATGTATCAGATTGATTTGACGGCAGAAAGTCGTCTAAAAAGCCCCACAGAATTTGAAGACATCGTTATTAAAAGCGAAACAAATGGAACTTTAGTTAAGCTAAAAGATGTTGGTAGAGCAGAATTAGGAGCAGAAAATTATAACTCTTTTCTGCGATTTCGAGGTAATGACGCGGTGGGTTTAGGGATTTATCAATTGCCGGGAAGTAATGCTCTAAATGTTGCCAACGCCGTCAAAGTAGAAATGGCAAAGTTAGCTAAAAACTTTCCTCCCGGGGTGATACATAGAATCGCACTAGATACGACTCAATTTGTCCAAGAGTCAATGGCCGAAGTAGTCAAAACTCTGTTTGAAGCAGTCTTGCTAGTGGTGATAGTTATTTTTGTTTTCCTGCAAGATTGGCGCACTACGATTATTCCCACCCTCACAATTCCGATTTCGTTGATTGGGACATTTGCCTTTATCAAAGCTTTCGGCTTTACGATTAACAGTTTGTCTCTATTTGGTCTTACCTTAGCAACAGGTTTAGTGGTTGATGACGCTATCATCGTAGTCGAAAATATTGACCGTCTAGTCCGCCAAGGTATGAATGCCCGCCAAGCAGCTTCCGAGTCAATGCGGGAACTTTTTAGTGCTGTAATTGCTACTTCCTTAGTATTGATGGCCGTGTTCGTACCAGTGGCATTTTTCCCTGGAACAACGGGAGCACTCTATAAACAATTTGCCCTAACAATTGCTTTTTCCGTACTGCTTTCTACATTTATGGCAGTTACTCTTACTCCCTCACTTGCGGCTATATTACTGCGCCCAGGTAAGAAGTTTGGCGGCCCGTTGGGTTGGGTGTTTAACCGAATTAATATTTTTCTGGATTGGATCCAAAAGAAATATAGAGATTCCTTAATATTCTTAACACGATTTAAAACCATTGTTACCCTGTTGTTTATCGCTTCTCTGGGATTCACCGCTTGGCTTTATTTAGCAGTACCGACAGCATTTATCCCAGAGGAAGACCAGGGTTATTTTCTGACAATTATTCAAGGGCCTCAAGGCGTTTCGCTGCAATACACCCAGCAGGTGATGGACGGAGTTGAACAAGAAATCCTCAAAGTTCCTGAAGTTGTGGGAACTTTTTCTGTAGGTGGGTTTGGTTTTAGTGGTAATAGTTCCAATCAGGGGATTATATTTACTACCCTTAAACCTTGGAAAGAAAGGGAAGGTGAAGATCAAACCGTACAAGCGATTATTGGTAAATTGCGGGGTAAGTTTTTCGCGATTCCAGAAGCTAGAATTTTCCCTGTGAATCCGCCTGCCATTCAAGGTTTAGGTCAATTTGGAGGCTTCCAATTTCAATTGCAAGACCGCAAAGGTAACAGCGGTTTAGATTCTCTAGTTCAGGCGATGGGCGGTATTTTAAAGCAGGCGAATCAGACGCCCGGATTGCAGGCGGTATTTAGTACGTTTGCTGCGAATACGCCTCAGTTACTTGTGGAAGTTGACCGCAATCGAGCTAAGGCTCTAGATATTCCCATTAATGATGTTTTCAGTACGTTACAAACGGCTCTGGGCTCTCAGTATGTGAATGATTTTAATCTGCAGCAGCGCAATTATCGGGTGTATGTTCAGGCGGATAAACAGTTTCGTGATAACCCTGAAGATATTAGTAAATTGTATGTCCGCTCTGGAAAGAATGAAATGATTTCTTTGAGCAATTTGGTGAAGATAACTCCGGTGGTGGGAGCGCAAAGTGTTAACCACTACAATTTATATAGGTCAATTGAAATTAGTGGCTCTCCGGCTCCGGGAGCGAGTTCTGGACAAGCGTTAAAATCGATGGAAAAGGTGTCGGCTGAAGTTTTGCCGTCTGGTTTTGGGTATGAATGGTCGGGGAGTTCTTTAGAAGAAATTGAGTCGGGGGGTCAAGCACCAATAATTTTTGGTTTGGGGCTGATTTTTGTGTTTTTGGTTTTGGCTGCTCAGTACGAAAATTATGTCGATCCTTTCATTATTTTGCTATCGGTACCTCTAGCGATTTTAGGTGCACTTTTAGCTCAGTCGTTGCGGGGTTTGGCGAATGATGTTTATTGCCAGATTGGTTTGGTGATGTTAATTGGATTGGCTAGTAAAAACGCGATTTTAATTGTGGAATTTGCTAACCAGTTGCGGGAACGGGGGTATTCAATTGCTAAGGCAGCAGTCGAGGCTTCTCAAGAGCGTTTACGGCCGATTTTGATGACTTCTTTATCATTTGTTTTGGGGATTGCTCCCCTAATTAACCCGGAAGGTGCCGGGGCGGCAAGTCGTAGATCGCTAGGGAATGCGATCGCGGGGGGGATGGTTGTTTCTACTGTCTTGAGTTTGTTTATAGTGCCGGTTCTGTATGTGGTGGTTGTCTCGGCTCGCGATCGCTTTAGGAAGCGCGATCGATTAGACAATCTGCCCGATGATGGTACAACTTTGAACGGCAAAACAATTCCAGGCGAGGAGGTTGAACGCGATAAAGTATCGCCCTTTTAGTTGGTAATTAGTTCCTTTAACTATCCGGTTAGTGGCTCTTTCTTCAAAATACCCCACTATCTGTGTCACCAACTTTTTGAGTGTTGCGACGCTGTGCGGTCACTCGCGGAGAATATTTTTTGTGCAGGTAGCGATCGCCCGATCGCACCCCATCGTGCAATAATGATATGACTTGCACAAAAGCTCTATTAGTAGGTAAATCTTGCCTACCTTACCGCTACATATAGCGTCTCAACTGTCAACCCGTGCAAGTTACCAATTAAACCGGCTGTTGCACTACACAAATTTTTCCTAATGGCTGAAGTCCCCCTAAATCCCGCAGAACTTGCAGAAGCCCTCAACGGCTTTACCGATATCAATTTCCAATTGCCAGACCCCGAAGACGAACAAATACCAGAGTTTGATTTTGAAAATCAGGTTGACAATGCCTGGAAAGTGTGCGATCGCTTCGACTTGCAAACCGACATTTGGCGGGGACGCATTCTCCGAACAGTCCGAGACAGAGAAAAAAAAGGCGGCGAAGGACGCGGCACAGGGTTTTTGAACTGGCTCAAAGAAAGAGAAATTGGCAAAAGTCAAGCCTATTCTTTGATAGAATTAGCTAATAGTGCTGATACTCTGATCCAGCAAGGAGATTTAGACCCAAATTCCATTAGAAACTTCAGCAAAAGAGCCTTTGTAGAAACCGCCAAAGCATCTCCCGAAGTGCAGCAAATGGTAACAGATGCCGCAGCCAGTGGCGATCGCATCACCCGCCGCGAAGTCAAACAACTATCCGACGAATGGATGGCAATGAACTCAGATTTATTGCCAGAAGAAGTCAAAGAAAAAGCATCTACCGGTTCTCTACCTTCCCGCTACCTCGCTCCTTTAGTCAAAGAAATGGAGAAACTCTCCCCATCTCACCAAAGCGAAATTCAAAAAGAAGTAGCAGAAAATCCCGACGTAGATACTGTCAAACAGCTAACATCCGACGCCAAGAACTTATCAAAATATCTCGACGCCGCCGCCCAAGTGCAAGCTCTCAATCAGTCTCACTTAGACATGGAAATGGCATTAGAAGAATCTTTGCGAGTAGGCTGTTTGGGAACCACCGCCGACGTTGTAAAACAAGCCGCACAGCTAGAACAAACCGTAGTCAAACTCTACACTATTTGGAAACGCTTAGGCAGTTTGGCAGATAGATTGTACGTGGATACAGGAGCAAGCACACCGAATTTGCGGTTGCTTTTGGGATGCTTGGACAGTCTTTCGGGAGAAAAGATTGAAGTGGATTTTGGAGATGGAGAACGCTCTATTCGCTTGCAAATTTTCAGCGAATAGCTCAACCTTGACCGCAGATAAAAGCCAACCTCCAGGCTCCTTATCTGCGTCGATTCCGGTTCATCGGCGGTTAAATTTTTTGATTTTTTTCCAAAGATAGCGGGGATTCAAATAACGCCGATATTTGGTAACCACTTCTTTCCCCAACAGCACGACGCTAATCCAAAAACACACTTCGGCCACAACAGCTAGAACGACAGATAAAGTAGTTTTTTGGGTAATGTCCAGCGGCAGGAAGGGCATAACCAAAAAGATTGCCAGCCACGGCAAAAAAGATATGACAAATAAAAACAAACCGAGCTTTTGCATAGATTCACATAATAATACAGCTTTGATATTCCCTTTATCTCTTAGTCCGCTGGGAGTGGATTTTGTTTGTATAGTAGCGATGTCAATCGCCGAGTGACTACAAATTCAGGCGTGGCTGATTCACGGTATGAATAAACTTTTCGCTTGATATTACAAAACTCACCATAGTGGGCTGATAGCAATTGGGAAATCTTGAATCCATACCTGTATTCAGCAACGCCCAAATTCACATCTTGTACCAATGTCAGCAACAGGCAAGATGTCTGTTCCACAAGAACATTTAGTATTTGTGGAACAGGCATCTTGCCTGTTCTTGAGAATGGTTCCACAAATGACTACAAACTTAATTGCCAAGCATCTCCAGCTCAATTCTTAATCCCCGTCGCCGCAATCCCCCGAATAAACTGCCGTTGACCGGCCAAAAACAGCAATACCACCGGCACTGTTCCAATTACCACCGCCGCCATCAACAACTGCCAACTGCTAGTAAACTGTTCCTGAAATTCCGCCAAAACCAACTGCACAGTCCGCAACTCCGGCCGCGTCGTAAACACCAGCGGCTTAAACAAATCATTCCACTCCCCGATAAACGTAAACAAAAACAGCGTCACCAAAGCAGGGCGGGCCAAAGGTAACATCACCTGCCACAAAACCTGCCAGCGGTTAGCCCCATCCAGCATTGCAGCCTCCTCCAACTCCACCGGAACAGTCATAAAATACTGGCGCAGCAAAAAAATCCCAAAACCGTTAGCCGCCGTAGGCAAAATCAGCGCCCCGTAAGTATTCAGCAGATGACCCCACTTCAAAACCAAAAAAATCGGAATCACCAAAAGCTGAAACGGAATTACCAGCGTCGCCAAAACCCCCAAAACTACGGCCTGTCGCCCCCGAAACTTCAGCCTGGCCAAAGCATAACCGGCCAAAGCAGAAGTCACAACCTGAAAACCCGTCACTGCGATCGCCACTACAGTAGAATTAAAGAATGCCAACAAAAAATTACCCCGTCGCCAAGCCTCTTGATAGTTCGCCAAAGTCAGGCCTGTGGCCTTGACACCAACACCAGATGGTGATAAAGAAACCAAAAATACAGCAGCCAGCGGCAGCAGCACCAGCGCAGCCCCCGCCAGCAACAAAATAAAACTCAGCAGTTCCAGCGCTTGAGACCTGTCAAAGGATTTACCCATAAATTTGTGAATTAACCTAAAATAATA
Organism: Microcoleus sp. LAD1_D3; assembly: GCF_036702135.1. Lineage (NCBI taxonomy): Bacteria > Bacillati > Cyanobacteriota > Cyanophyceae > Oscillatoriales > Microcoleaceae > Microcoleus > Microcoleus sp. LAD1_D3. Next base: position 103,362 of record NZ_JAUBSB010000003.1, read on the forward strand.
AGCCTGTGAGGTTCTCTAACCCGATCGCCTCCCAGAGGATTCCCATACAACAACATAATATGTCGTAGAGGGAAAGAAGGAGTACCAAGCGAGAAAGTTGTGGTTAGGATATAATGTTACAGATAGAGTTGGTACTGTAAAACCCTTAAAGGTGGAGACATAGACCGTATTTCTATCATCTATTTCCGGGAAAAAGATCGACTAACGACTAATTCAAGTAATTAGTAAATAGATAGCATTCTAGCGATAGTCTTTCTGGAGTGTTCGACGGCAAAAGTCCGGCAAACACGCTGATGGCGCCAGTTTTTTCCCGGTAGTCAAAGAAAAGTTCTTTGTCGAAAGAATCCTCAGCTATAATCTCTGATTTAGATGGGGTGCGTTCAAAATAGGTAAAGTGCACGGTCACTGACCCCGAATTTTAAAGGGGTTTCCAAACATCCCAGAAGCTTATATGAGGAGACTACATATCTATGCCCCAGCTTGAGGCTAGCCCAACAATTGACTTTCAAACCGAAACTTACAAAGATGCTTACAGCCGCATCAACGCCATTGTGATTGAAGGCGAACAAGAAGCTCACGACAATTACCTGACACTGGCCGAACTGTTGGCTGATAAAAAAGCAGAGTTAATTGGCTTGTCCAAGATGGAAAACCGCCACATGAAGGGCTTCCAAGCTTGTGGCCGGAATCTTAAAGTCACGCCGGACATGGCATTTGCCAAGCAGTTCTTTTCGGAACTGCACAAAAACTTTCAGACGGCCGCGGCCCAAGGTCAGATTGTAACTTGCTTGCTGATTCAATCGCTAATTATCGAGTGTTTTGCGATCGCAGCTTACAACATCTACATCCCCGTCGCCGATGACTTTGCTCGCAAAATCACCGAAGGCGTTGTCAAAGAAGAATACAGCCACCTCAACTTTGGGGAAGTCTGGCTGCAAGCTCACTTTGAGGAATCCAAAGCCGAACTCGAAGCAGCCAACCGCCAAAACCTGCCCATCATCTGGAAGCTGCTAAATGCTGTCGCAGATGATGCCCGCGTCTTGGGAATGGAAAAAGACGCTTTAATCGAAGACTTTATGATTGCCTACGGCGAAGCCCTAGGCAACATAGGCTTTAACAACCGCGATATCATGCGGATGTCAGCACAAGGCCTCGCAGCCTAATTAATGTGGAAATAAAGAATGGGAAAAAAATTAAAAATTAAAAATTAAAAATGGGATAGCTCATTTTAAAATATAAATTTTTAATCTTCCCATCTTCCCTCTTCCATCTTTCATCTTCAATCTTCCTTCATTTGACAACTTAATGTTTGGTCTAATCGGTCACTTAACCAGCTTAGAACACGCCCAATCAGTAGCTAACGAGCTGGGCTATCCAGAATATGCCGATCAAGGTCTTGATTTTTGGTGCAGCGCACCGCCCCAAATAGTTGATCATATCACGGTAACAAGCATCACTGGACAAAAAATAGAAGGCCACTATGTGGAGTCCTGTTTTCTGCCAGAAATGCTCGCCACTCGCCGGATTAAAGCAGCCACTCGCAAAATCCTTAATGCGATGGCACACGCTCAAAAACACGGGATTAACATCACTGCTTTAGGTGGCTTTTCTTCGATCATTTTTGAGACTTTCAACTTGCAGCAAATTAAGCAAATTCGCAATCTCAAGTTGGAGTTCGAGCGCTTCACCACTGGTAACACTCACACGGCTTATATCCTCTGCCGCCAAGTAGAAGAAGCAGCCCCAAAATTGGGGATTGAGCTTTCAAAAGCCACTGTAGCCGTTTGCGGTGCTACTGGCGATATTGGCAGTGCTGTCTGTCGCTGGCTGAATGTTAAAACAAATGTAGCAGAATTGTTGCTCATTGCCCGCGACAAAGAACGATTGCAAGATTTGCAATCGGAATTGGGGCGAGGCAAAATTATGGACTTGGAAGAAGCCCTCCCCCAAGCGGATATTGTAGTGTGGGTAGCGAGTATGCCAAAGGGAGTAGAAATTGACCCCAAGACATTGAAGCAACCCTGTTTATTGATTGACGGTGGCTATCCGAAAAATTTGGCAACTCAGGTTCAGCATCCCGGAATTTACGTACTCAATGGCGGGATTGTGGAGCATTCCCTCGATATTGAGTGGAAAATTATGAAGATTGTCAATATGGATGTGCCGGGCCGACAGTTGTTTGCCTGTTTTGCTGAATCAATGCTGCTGGAATTTGAAAAATTGTATACCAATTTTTCTTGGGGACGGAATCAAATTACTGTAGAAAAGATGGAGCAAATCGGTCAGATTTCTGTCAAACACGGTTTCCGACCTTTATTAATGTCAGTTTGATGTTAAGAGTCAACAGTTAAATTTGAAATTTTAACTGTTGACTATTTTGTTGGGGCATCGGAATAATATTTTTCGGAGTGCAGCGCGAGCTTCCGGATCGCGCTATATGATAATTATGATGTGACCAAATTTGATATCCTACAAAATTTAAAACTCAAAGTTGGCAATTTTTCCGTCTTTTTTACTATCCCCAGACAGGGTAGGATCGGAAAATAGTCGATCGACTTTCACCTTAAAACCCTATAGAAATTATCAGCGTGGCAAACCCCGACCGCAAACCACTACTACTAGATTTTGAAAAGCCCCTGGCGGAACTAGAAACCCGAATTCACCAGATCCGCGAACTCGCCGAAGAAAACAGCGTCGATGTCACCGACGAAATTCGCAAACTCGAAGCTCGCTCGACACAACTGCGACAAGAGATTTTCAGCAGCTTATCCCCCATGCAGCGGCTGCAACTGGCCCGGCACCCGCGCCGCCCCAGCACCCTCGATTACATTCAGGCAATTAGCGACGAGTGGGTCGAGCTGCACGGCGATCGGCGCGGCGGAGACGACCCGGCCCTCGTCGGCGGAATTGCCCGCATAGACGGGCTTCCCACAGTCATCATCGGCCATCAAAAAGGGCGTGACACTAAAGACAATATCGCCCGCAACTTCGGCATGGCGGCTCCCGGCGGCTACCGCAAAGCCCTGCGGTTGATGGAACACGCCGATCGCTTCGGAATGCCAATTTTCACATTTATCGACACTCCGGGGGCTTGGGCGGGCTTAGAAGCAGAACAGCTCGGACAGGGAGAGGCGATCGCCTGTAACCTCCGAGAAATGTTTCGCCTCGACGTTCCCATTATTTGCACCGTCATCGGCGAAGGCGGTTCCGGCGGCGCATTGGGTATCGGTGTCGGCGAGCGGCTGTTGATGCTGGAACATTCCGTCTACACCGTCGCCACTCCCGAAGCTTGTGCGGCCATTCTCTGGAAAGACTCTGCTAAAGCTAACTTGGCAGCAGAAGCCCTTAAAATCACTTCTTGGGACTTGAAAAACCTCGGCGTTCTCGATCAAATAGTACCAGAGCCGATCGGCGGTGCTCACTCGAATCCCCTCAAAGCCGCTTCCATGCTCAAACAAGCTTTGTTGGAAAACTTAGCAGAACTAACACAGCTTACGGCTCAGCAGCGACGCGAGCTTCGGTATCAAAAGTTTCGCCACATCGGCGTATTCACTGAAATTTCTGCTTGAGCCGATGGATTCAGAGTTATCAGTTAGGAGTTAAAAATCTCTTAACTTTAAACTGATAACTCACAGCTCATTATTCTGCGGTTCAGTCAGCAGTGTTATAATTTCTCAGGTGACACCGGCTTAACAGTTCTTAATGTTGATCTCATAATTAACTGTGCTCACTCGCAGCAGACAGTTGTCTAATTTACCGAAGAAGGCTGCAATGCTTGAGGGAGTTGCCGAGCGAAAGTATTAGGACACTGAATGAACCATCCAACAACAAAGCAGGCTCTGATAACCGGAGCCAGCAGCGGTATTGGCAAAGCGACGGCTCTAGCGTTCGCCGCCGAGGGCATAAATCTGGCCTTAGTTAGCCGAGAGTCGGAAAACTTAGAAGCCGTTGCCGCAGCAGCCCGAGAAGTCGGAGTGAAAGCAGAAGCTTATCCCTTAGACTTGGCAAAAATTGAGCAAGTGCAAAGCAGCATCAGCGCGATCGCATCTCAATTGGGTTCCGTAGATATCCTGGTCAACAGCGCTGGCATGGGCTACACCGGCTCCTTAACGGAAACGCCGCTAGCCGAGTGGCAGAACGTTCTAGACCTCAATCTGACTAGCGTTTGGCAGTGCATTCTAGGAGTTTTGCCCTCCATGCGCGATCGCGGATCGGGAATCATCATCAACGTTTCCTCGATCGCTGGCAGCCAAACCTTCCCCAACTGGGGAGCCTACTGCGTCAGCAAATTCGGTCTCATGGCTTTGTCTAAAACCTTAGCCGCCGAAGAACGGGCTCACGGAATTCGCGTAACAGCAATCTGTCCGGGTTCTGTCAATACTCCCATGTGGGACACAGATACCGTGGACGCCGACTTCGATCGCACCGCCATGTTAACCCCAGAAATCGTCGCCCAATCAATTCTGCACGCAGTTCAGTTGCCAGCAAGTGCAGTAATTGAAGAAATCACCCTCATGTCCAACGCAGGAGTTTTGTGAACTTGAGATTTTAGACTGCTGGATTTTTCTCGAATTCAACAATCTTTGAATCTCTCGCTATATCCCCCTATCGAAAATCTCAAATCGATTCACCCTCACACCAACTTGTTATGACAATTGCATCTTCCACCGATTCCAATGGCTCGAACCCACTCTCGACTGACAGCATGAAACTGTTACAAACCGCAGAGAACAACTCCCCGCGCATCCCCACTCGACCCGATCGCAATTCCTCGCACGGTCAAGAATCCAGCGTGCCCAAACCCTCAGAAGTAGGCCAAGAAGAAATGATGGAGGCCGTTCGCACAATGCTGCTGGGAGTAGGAGAAGACCCCGAACGCGAAGGATTGCTCAAAACCCCAAAACGGGTAGCAGAAGCAATGCGGTTTCTCACCAGTGGTTACAGTCAATCCCTAGAAGAACTCCTCAACGGCGCTATCTTTGACGAAGGCCACAACGAAATGGTACTGGTACGAGACATCAGCGTATTCAGTATGTGCGAACACCATATGCTGCCGTTTATGGGTCGAGTTCACGTCGCTTACATTCCCAACCAAAAAGTAGTGGGATTGAGCAAATTAGCCCGAATTGCTGAGATGTACAGCCGCCGATTGCAGGTGCAAGAACGTTTGACACGCCAGATTGCCGAAGCAGTTCAGACAATATTGGAACCGCAGGGAGTAGCTGTAGTCATGGAAGCCAGCCATATGTGCATGACGATGCGAGGTGTGCAAAAACCCGGTTCTTGGACGGTTACGAGTGCCATGTTGGGCGTGTTTCAAGAAGAACAAAAAACTCGCGAAGAATTCCTGAATTTGATCCGCCACCAACCGGCATTCTTTTAATCATTAGTCATTAGTCATTAGTCATTAGTCATTAGTCATTAGTCAATCACTTTTTGGGTGGTGGCTAGCAATTAAGCAATTTGGTCACTAGCCCCCAGATTCATCCGCAGTCGCAATCTAAAATCTAAAATCTAAAATCTAAAATCTAAAATCAGATGACGATCGACTGATAAACCCATAAAATAGACGGGTGACTCATGACTTGTGACTAAATGAATCCTATTAAATTCGGTACAGATGGCTGGCGCGGCATCATTGCTGACGATTTTACATTCGATCGCGTGGCGTTAGTAGCTCCCCTAGCGGCACAAGTTCTCGCACAAACCGGCGGCAGCGATGGCAGCAGCGGTACCGTAATTGTCGGTCACGACCGCCGATTTCTGGCCGAAGAATTTGCCAAAACAGCCGCTATTGCCATCCAAAACGCAGGATTTGACGTGCTGCTTAGCGAATCCTACGCCCCCACTCCAGCTTTCAGCTTAGCTGCCAAACAATTAAATGCTTTGGGCGCGATCGTCCTGACAGCCAGCCACAATCCCGGTGCATATTTAGGATTAAAAGTCAAGGGCGGATTTGGCGGTTCAGTGTCGCCCGAAGTTACTCAAAAGATAGAAGAAAAACTCGAAAATCCGGCGGCACTTTCAGCAACTCCCGGCAAATTGGAGAATTTCAATCCTTGGCCGGCTTACTGCAAAACCTTGCGGGAAATGGTGGATATTGAGGCGATTAAAGAGGCGATCGCTAGTGGCAAAATCACAGTATTTGTAGATGTAATGCACGGTGCCGCCGCCGGAGGATTAGCTCAAATTTTAGAAGAAACAGTGCACGAAGTCAACAGCGATCGAGATCCGCTGTTCGGCGGCGGTGCACCCGAACCTTTGCCGCGCTACCTGTCGCAGTTATTTCGGGTGATGCGTACTCACCAGCGAAAAAGCTCTGGTTTGTCGATCGGATTTGTATTTGACGGAGATAGCGATCGAATTGCAGCCGTTGACTCTAGCGGCAACTTCCTCAGTTCACAAATCCTAGTTCCCATATTAATCGAACATTTAGCAAAACGGCGCGGGTTGACCGGGGAAGTCATCAAAACAGTCAGCGGTTCAGACATAATTCCCAAAATTGCCAAGCTGTACGACTTGCCTTTATTTGAAACGCCGATCGGTTACAAGTATATAGCCGATCGAATGTTAACCACCCAAGTCTTAGTCGGCGGCGAAGAATCGGGAGGAATTGGCTACGGTACACACATTCCCGAACGAGATGCTTTGCTGTCAGCGCTGTACTTGTTAGAAGCAGTTGTCAAATCCGGGGAAGACTTAAGCGAAATTTACACCCGGCTGCAACAAGAAACAAGCTTTACTTCAGCTTATGACAGAATAGACTTACACCTAGCAAACATGGAAGAAAGGTCGCGTTTGCTGTCGCTGCTGCAAAATCAACCCTTAACAGAAATCGCCGGCAAAGCAGTTGTAGATTGCAACAAAGTTGACGGATATAAATTCCGCTTAGCTGACGGAAGTTGGCTGTTAATTCGCTTTAGCGGAACCGAACCAGTGTTGAGGCTGTATTCAGAAGCTGCCACATTGAAAGAAGTCATGCAAAACTTAAACTGGGCGAAAACTTGGGCTCAGAGTTGAGAAGAATTTGCAACCGCAGATAAACGCAAATAAACGCGGATAAATTGATATCAAACCTCTCTTTCTCTGCGTTCTCTGCGGTCTCTGCGGTTAAAAAAAATCTTTCTTATTAACAAATCAAAAGTATTGTAGGGTGTGTCGCCTTTGAAAATCTCTAAATTCGACAGACAATCTTAAAGCGACGCACCTGACAAAGCTTAATACACAATAATTGTTCGTGCTTGTTTGTTCAACAATTGTGTAAGGTGCGTCGCCACTCGAAAAGTTGATTTTTATGCAGATATTTTTAATGGCGACACACCCTACAGTTAATGTTGCAAGAGTTTTCAAGAATTGGCATAAAAGCAAATGGCATACAGCGATTTCAGCCTTCCGAGAGTCAAAAAAGATTTTGGATTAACCTTAGATGAAAGCCGCAATTTATTTGCTTATACAAAACCAGTTTCACCCTCAGAAATATTAACAACAATCCGGCTCGATTATGTACCGCTAGCAACTTTTATTTCCACAGAAAAAGCCCGATCGGAATTTTTGATTGCCCCGATTTTAGCAGAAGTTCGGCGATTGTCCAACAAACAAGTTTCTCTTTTTTCCGGTAAGGATTTTACGGTCGATCCCGAAAGAGGCTTGCAAGGATTTTGCGATTATATTATTAGCGGTTCTTCAGAACAATTGTTCATCAGTGTTCCGGTTATAATAACAATTATTGAGGCAAAAAAAGAAGATCTTATTGGCGGTTTGGGTCAATGCGTGGCCGCAATGGTAGCCGCTCAATGTTTCAATCAAAACCAAGACACTGAGGTCGATCGCATTTACGGCGCCGTGACGACGGGTACTAACTGGAAATTCTTGATTTTGGAGGAAACTACTGTTTATATCGATCCGATTGAATACTATATTCAATATGTTGATAAGATTTTGGGAATTTTGTTGCAACCATTTTCCCAATCTTTTGTTAATATGGAGCCGTAAGTTTTAAGAGAAATAATGACCGATCGCAAATTGCTAGTTGTAGCTACGGGCAATCCGGGTAAACTCAAGGAAATGCAAGTTTATCTTCAGGATTTGGGGTGGGAATTGGAACTCAAACCGGAAGAGTTGGAAATCGAGGAAACAGGCGAAACTTTTATTGCTAATGCTTGCTTGAAGTCGTCTGAAGTGGCAAAAGCAACGGGCAAATGGTCGATCGCCGATGATTCTGGTTTAATGGTAGATGCACTCAACGGCCAACCGGGGATTTACTCGGCGCGCTACGGGAAAACCGATGCTGACAGGATATCTCGACTTCTCAAAGAATTGGGAAGCCAACAAAACCGGGAAGCACAATTTGTTTGTGCGATCGCGATCGCCCGTCCCGACGGTACAATTGCCTTGCAAGTAGAAGGAATTTGTCGGGGCGAAATCCTCCACACTCCTCGTGGTACGGGAGGTTTCGGATATGACCCCATTTTCTACTTACCCGCACAGCAACAGACTTTTGCCGAAATGACACCTGATATCAAGCGATCGCACTCTCACCGCGGCCTAGCCTTCAAGGCTTTATTACCACAAATGGCGAACCTTGTCAACCCCTAATGAGCAAAAAAGCCAACACAGGAGGTAACTGTGGCATTGGATAGTGACACTGAGGTATCAAAACTAAACAGGAAAGAGGTTTTTCGTTGGCAATGACCACTTACCGATGACCAATTACCAATGCCCAATGCCCCATATCCAATGCCCCAGTATCTTAGATTGCCTCCAAGTTCTTTTCCCCAGTCCGAATCCGAATAATTTGTTCTACAGGAGAGATGAAAATTTTGCCGTCGCCAATCTCGCCCGTCCGGGAAGCAGCGATAATTTTATCAACCACCATGTCAACCTGATCGTTTTCCACAACAATCTCGACCTTGAGCTTTTGCAAAAACTCAACGGTGTACTCAGAACCGCGATAGCGTTCAGTCATGCCCTTCTGACGGCCAAAACCTCTAACTTCAGAAACAGTCATCCCCACAATGCCAGCATTGACGAGTGCGATTTTCACTTCGTCTAGTTTAAAGGGGCGAATAATAGCTTCAACCTTTTTCAAGTTTCTCACTCCTAACAGTTAGTACCTTCGTTATATTACTTAAATCGCGTGACATCTTTTAATATCACTGCTAGTATTAAGTATTTTGTAAAATATACTACCTTATTTTGTACTCGCGATGAGAGGCACGCCAATCTTTAACAATATTCTTCCATTGGCCGGAGGCGCGGGATCTCGGCTCCGATCGATCGCGGTAGAGTGAAAAAGACCCAAGCCCTCCGCCACGGATCTGCTAAAACAGAAAAAGAACCCAGGAGACAGGAGTTTTCCGGGTTTCCACTTTGCCATGTGAGATTTGCACGTATTGCTGAAAACTATAATTGCTAGAGGCGGTCAGTTAAACTATTCCTATGCACCCAGCCAGCCCTCCCCCTGACCGCAGCGGGCTTGATGCCCTACTGAGAAATCGCCCCTTCCTCGCCTTGTGGACGGGCCAGTTATTGGCCCAAGTGGCGGATAAAATCTTTTACGTATTGCTGATTATTCTGGTGAAAACAGGCGGTTACACACCTGGACAGAATCCGGCGGAAAATTCTATGCTGTCAGCGGTGATGATCGCCTACACGCTGCCGGCGATCGTATTTGGTTCCGCAGCCGGTATCGTGGTAGACCGCTTTTCCAAAAAGCAAATGCTGATCGCCTGCAACGTGATTCGAGCCTTGCTGATTGTAGCTTTGCCGTTTTTGCCCAAAGCTTTTGTCGTCTTGTTGACGATAACGTTTTTGGTCTCTACCGTAACGCAATTTTTTGCTCCAGCAGAAGCCGCCGCCATCCCCCTGGCCGTGGGGCGAGAGGGACTGATGTCGGCAAATGCTCTGTTCGCCTCGTCCACAATGGGCGGGATTATTGTCGGGATGACGATCGGCGAACCGCTGTTTAGTTGGGTCAAACACAGCTTCGGACCAGCTTCTCAAGAGTTTTTGCTGGGCGGGTTGTACCTGATATCAGCAGGTTTGATCTATGCCATGCGGATCAAAGAAAGTCATGCCGGCAGCAGTGGCAAAAACGTCCATCCTTGGCTAGACCTCAAAGAAGGTTTGCGGTATTTGAAACACAATCACCTTGTCAGCAACGCGATGGTGCAGTTGACGATTTTGTATTCCGTGTTTGCCGCGCTTCAGGTGCTGGCGATCGCGCTTTCAGGCAAAATAGGTCTCAAAGAAACTCAATTTGGATTTTTGCTGGCTGCTGCGGGAGTTGGAATGGTCTTCGGCGCAGCCTTTTTGGGACACTGGGGTCATCGAATGCACCACAAACCTCTGCCTTTAATCGGTTTCTTGATGATGGGTTTTGTATTAGCAATGTTTGCCTTTACTCGACAGTTATGGGTGGGATTCGGATTGAGTGCTCTGTTCGGTTTTGGTGCTTCCTTAATTAACGGCCCCATGCAGGCTTTGATTCAAGAAAAAACTCCCGAATCTATGCGGGGAAAAGTCTTTGGCTTGGAGAACAATGCGATTAATATTGCTCTGAGTTTGCCTTTAGCGCTGACCGGCCCGCTGACGGATGCTGTCAGCAAAGCCGTGGGTTCGGATGACCTCGGCTTGCGGATTGTGTTGCTGAGTTTGGGCTTTTTGGTCTCGGTGATGGGCATGGCAGCTTGGAAACATACTCGCAAAGTATTGCAGGACGCACTGTGAACTTTGGCAAGAAGGAAGAAGGCCGAAGGAAGGAAGATAAAAAGAGGGAAGAGGGAGAAGTTAGAGGGCTTTCTTTTAGCGATCGATCTCTAACATAGCAACCGCGCTGATGGTTAGGACGTTCTTAATTGCTGAAACGATTGTTTTTATTGTCGAAGGTCGAAGGACAAATGCTATACAAGCCTCATAGCGTGGTAAACCGGCATAGAGGCCGCGATTTTCTCTGTTTCTTTTCTTCCTCTGCTGTTCCACAATTTCTCGATCGGGCGATCCATGTCCGATAGCACAATCTTTTGTAAAATCTCACCACTTAAATTTTCATAGTTTCATTAATTAAGATTAAAGTAGTATAAAAGCTTTCATTAAAAATCATAATTAGTTTAAGGAAGGAAATTCTGTGCAACTAAAAACTAAAGTGACCATCAGGCGTGCAACTGGTGGATTTGCTCTGATTGACAGCTTGATCCGCCACGGCGTCAAGCATATTTTTGGTTATCCCGGCGGCGCAATTCTGCCGCTTTACGACGAACTCTACCGCGCTGAAGAAACTGGCGCTATCAAACATATTCTGGTGCGCCACGAGCAAGGTGCTGCTCACGCGGCCGACGGGTACGCCCGCGCTACCGGACAAGTTGGGGTTTGTTTCGCTACTTCGGGCCCGGGCGCAACTAATTTGGTAACGGGGATTGCGACGGCTCACATGGATTCGATCCCGATGGTAATTATTACCGGTCAGGTTCCCCGTCCGGCGATCGGCACTGATGCCTTTCAGGAAACAGATATTTACGGGATTACCCTGCCAATTGTCAAGCATTCTTATGTAGTGCGCGATCCGAGAGATATGGCGCGAATTGTGGCAGAAGCTTTCCACATTGCGAGTACGGGACGCCCCGGGCCGGTCTTGGTTGACGTGCCCAAGGATGTGAATTTAGAAGAATTTGACTATCTGCCAGTGGAACCGGGATCGGTGAGAATTCCGGGCTATCGCCCGACGGTGAAGGGAAATCCTCGGCAAATTAATCAAGCAATCTATTTGCTGAAGGAAGCAAAGCGTCCTTTGCTTTATGTGGGCGGCGGGGCGATCGCCGCGGGGGCCCACGAGGAAATTAAGGAACTCGCCGAACTTTTCCAATTGCCGGTCACGACAACGCTGATGGGCAAAGGTTCCTTTGACGAAAACCATCCTTTGTCGGTGAAAATGCTGGGGATGCACGGCACTGCTTACGCTAATTTTGCCGTTACCGAGTGCGATTTGCTGATTGCTGTGGGGGCGAGGTTTGACGATCGCGTGACGGGCAAATTAGACGAGTTTGCCGCGCGCGCTAAGGTGATTCACATCGATATCGACCCGGCGGAAGTAGGCAAAAATCGGGGCCCTGATGTGCCGATAGTCGGAGATGTCCGCCATGTTTTGATCGATTTGCTGCGCCGCTGTCGGGAAACAGGAGTTTCGGGGAATGCCGGACAGACTGCGGAATGGCTGCACAGGATCGATCGGTGGAAACAGGACTATCCGTTAGTTGTGCCTCATTACCCAGACATTTTGTCTCCGCAAGAGGTGATTTCGGAGTTGGCTACTCAAGCGCCGGACGCTTACTACACAACCGATGTCGGTCAACATCAAATGTGGTCGGCTCAATTCTTGAACAACGGGCCGCGCCGCTGGATTTCGAGCGCTGGTTTGGGCACGATGGGTTTCGGGCTGCCGGCGGCGATGGGCGCGAAAATGGCGCTACCCGATGAGCAAGTGATTTGTATTGCTGGCGATGCTAGCGTGCAAATGAATATTCAAGAATTGGGAACGTTAGCACAATACGGCATTAATGTCAAGGTTGTTATTGTAAATAATGGCTGGCAAGGCATGGTGCGGCAGTGGCAGCAGGCGTTCTATGGGGAGCGTTATTCGTCGTCGAATATGACTGTAGGGATGCCGGATTTTGTGATGCTGGCTGAAGCTTATGGCGTGAAGGGGATGCTGGTTTCGCGGCCGGAGGAACTCAAAGATGCGATCGGTCAAATGCTCGCTCACGACGGCCCGGTGCTGATGAACGTGAAGGTGACGAGGGACGAAAACTGCTATCCGATGGTAGTTCCGGGTAAGAGCAACGCTCAAATGGTTGGTTTGCCAGAACGCAGCAAGTTGCAATCTGCGGAGTTGATTTATTGTCCGAGTTGCGGCGCGAAGAATGTTTCGAGCAATAAGTTTTGTCCTGAGTGCGGGACAAAAGTTTAACGAGTTTTGAGTGGGGACTTAGGCTGTGCCTATTAGTCTCAACTTAAGGTCAAACGTAGTCATAGACTGCTGTTTATCGTCGAGGCCAGATCCCCCCTAGCCCCCCTTAATAAGGGGGGAACCGGAGCGATCTCAAAGTCCCCCTTCTTAAGGGGGATTTAGGGGGATCTGGCCTCGGATAAAAGCGAGAGATACAAAGGTTTCAGACTTAAGTTGACACATATCGGCAAGGCCGTGTCCTTACCCGGATCGGCTGTTCCACATTTAACACCATCTCCGCTGGCATCGCATCGAGAGCTTTAATCTGTAATCTCTAAGCATATTTTATGAGCCAGTGTCTAAACCCTGATTGCCTATTCCAAAACCCGTCTGGCTATACAAAATTTTGTCAAAAATGTGGGAATAAACTGCTATTGGGCGATCGCTACGGAGCCCAAAAAATTATTGGACAAGGGGGATTTGGGCGCACTTTTCTAGCTATTGACGAGTATAAACCCTCAAAACCTCCCTGCGTTATTAAACAATTTTACCCCCAATTTCAAGGCATTTATAGTATCCAGAAAGCTGCTGAGTTATTTGAGCTGGAAGCAGTACGCCTAGAACAGTTGGGTAAACATTCTCAAATTCCCGACTTATTAGCATATTTTAGTCAAGATGGACGACAGTATTTAGTCCAAGAATTCATCAAGGGTGAAAATTTAGCCCAAACACTAGAATCTAAGGGATATTTTAGCGAAACGCAGATTCGCGACTTGCTTAATAATTTATTGCCAGTATTCGAGTTCATTCATTCCCGCCAAGTAATTCACCGGGATATCAAGCCAGAAAATATTATTCTTCGGCAAGATGGGCAAATGGTTTTAGTTGACTTTGGAGCCGCGAAATATGCGACACAAACGGCTCTAGCGGTAACGGGAACGAGGATCGGGACGGCTGGATATACGGCACCCGAACAAGCCAACGGTAAACCGATTCATGCGAGTGATATTTATAGTCTGGGTGTCACTTGTCTGTGTCTGTTAACTGAGGTTGAACCGATTGATTTATTCGATGATAGGGAGTTTGAGTGGGTGTGGCGAGAACACTTAAAAACATCTGTCAGTTCGGAACTGGGTCATATTTTAGATAAAATGATACAGCCTGCTATTAAGAAACGTTATCAATCTGCTACTGAAGTTTTGCAGGCTCTTGGTACTCGATTACCTCAATTATCAGCTCAAACACCTCCATCGGCACCGCCACCAGACTCGCTTAAATCGGCGCAGGGTGTTGACTATACTCGTCTGCGGGATTTATTGGCAGCAGGAAAGTGGAAAGATGCGGATAGGGAAACATTCAAGGTGATGTTAAAAGCTGCGAGACGAGAGAAGGAAGGTTGGTTGGATACGAACTCGATCGAGAATTTTCCTGGCGATGATTTGCGGACGATCGACCAGTTGTGGGTAAAATATAGTCAGGGTCGTTTCGGCTTTAGTGTCCAGAAAAAAATCTGGTTAGAAATAGGCGGTAAAGTTGATTATGACACTGAATGCAAGCTAGGCGATCGTGTCGGTTGGCGAAAGAGGAGAAAGGGGAGGAAAGGTTGGTTGGAGTACGATGATTTAACCTTTAATCTGGAAGCACCACGGGGTCACCTCCCGTCGTGTGCGCGTGTGTTTGCGTGGGGGGGAGAAGGATTGGGTTGGGTTGTTGGGGTGTTGGGGTGGTTGGGGTTGGTTGTGTGGTTCTCTCTTCTCTCGCATCGAGAGCTGTAGGCTGTAATCTATAGCGATTGCAGCCCTTGGTTGGTTTGCCCGATCGTAACAAGTTGCACTCTGCGGAGTTGGTTTATTGTCCGAGTTGCGGCGCCAAGAATGTTTCGAGCAATAAGTTTTGTCCTGAGTGCGGGACAAAAGTTTAAGGGCGGAAAGTAGGGACACGGGGGTCAAGCCATAGGTGTCACCAATCGCCTGAAAACAATTGTATCTCTGGTCGATCGCCGAGTCCCAACCTCCCTACACACAAGTCCGAAATCTCTCAACACAATTCATGACTGAAACCCCAACTTTCGATATCGCAATTATTGGTGCAGGGCCGGGCGGACTATGTGCAGCCCAGGGGCTAGCCAATTTAGGTTTTTCGGTAGCTGTGTTTGAACGAGCTAGAGCTTTACGTCCCATCGGCGCTGCTCTAGGGTTAGCAGAAGCGGGGTATAAGGCATTGGGTCTCATCAATGCCGATCTCGCTACCCAAGTTCGTGCCTTAGGTGTCAACCCACAGCGACAACTGCTGATGAGACCCAATGGCGAGGTTCTGTTTTCTGATGAATCGCCCTTGGCGGGTACTCCCTTCACTTGGCTAGCGTGGTATAACCTACAAACCTCATTGCACAACACACTGCCACCTACCGTATCCCTTCACCTTAACCATAAGTTTGTCAACTTCACTAAGGTCCCCGATCCGTCCAAGCCTCCCTTACGTTTGCACTTTGAGAATCAGCCCGATGTTGGCGCACGACTGTTAATTGGTGCCGATGGGTATCACTCGGTGGTTCGCGGTCTTACCGTGGGAGATGGTGCGCCTCTGTACACTGGAACCATGACTTGGCGAGGAATCTTGCCCCGTCACATCCTAGCCCCCCTCGCTGAACCCTTTGCAGAAGGGGCTGGTTTTCAACTGGTGGTCGGAGACCAGAAAAATTTTTGGATTATGGATGCAGGACCCGAGGAACTCGCTTGGACAGGGACTGCACTGCATCCGACTACAGAGAAGAGTACCGATGTTTTAGCTATGGTTCTCCAAGTTTTTGACCAATGGACTCCCTTTGTTGAAAGGGTTATTCGAGCAACTGACCCTACCACCATTGTGGAAACTGGCGTGTTCGATCGGGAACCAGTATCCCAATGGGGGGATAGAGAGAGAATCACCTTATTAGGGGATGCCGCTCACCCGATGCGACCGTCATTAGGATTAGGTACTACTATGGCCTTTGAGGATGCTGTGGCTTTAACAAAAAAACTCAAGGGGCTGAACTTGCAGGATACTTCTTGTGTTGCTAAAGCTCTTACGGACTATGAAGAGGAACGGATTGCGATCGCCACACCGTTACAACTGAAAGCAAGGCAAGGAGGAGAAGCATCCCATTCCCCGGACATAGCTGACCAACTCAAGACAGGCTTTGAATTAGCCTTAGCTGCTCGTAGACAAAAGGACACTTCTGTATAGAAAAATTCGCGGGAGTGGCAAATGAATCTTTATTTGGGAATAGATTTTGGCACGACTGGCGCCCGATCGACTGTCATAGACTCCCAGGGGAAAATATATTGTGAGACAGAGTATACTTTTGCCAACAACGGGCAACAACAGCCTGAATTGCCCTCGCTGTGGCAAAATGCGCTGTGGGATTCGATCGAGCAAATTCCCCCAGCAATCCGCAATCAGGTAAGGGCGATCGCCATTGACGGCACATCCTCCACTGTCATGCTGTGCAATACCGAGGGTATACCAGTATGCGAGCCGATTTTATACAATGATGCGCGCGGTGCAGCGGTGACAGAGAAATTGCGGGCGATCGCGCCGGATAACCACACAGTATTGAGCGCTACATCGAGTCTGGCCAAACTCCTGTGGTTGCAGGAGGGCGGGCACGGGGGCACCGCCCCTACGGTTTTCCTGCATCAAGCTGACTGGCTGGCATTTCTGCTGCACGCGAAATTGGGAATTAGCGACTATCACAATGCTTTGAAACTCGGTTTCGATGTTGATACTTTGTGCTATCCGAATTGGCTGATCGAGGGAATTGCGGGCGCTGCAAGTCCTGAATTGCCGCAAGTTGTCGCACCGGGCACGCCTGTGGGGGAAGTGAGAGCTCAAGTGGGCGATCGCTTCGGTTTTCCCCGCGATTGTATAATTTGTGCTGGCACAACCGATAGCATTGCAGCATTTTTAGCAAGCGGTGTCAATTTACCAGGGGAAGCAGTAACTTCTCTCGGTTCTACACTAGCAGTCAAACTGTTAAGTCATACCCGCGTAGATGATTCTAGATACGGGATTTACAGTCATAAATTAGGCGATTTGTGGTTAGTTGGAGGCGCTTCTAATACCGGAGGTGCAGTGCTGCGACACTTTTTTACTGATGTTGAGTTAGAGAATTATAGCACACAAATTGATCCAGCACAAGAGAGTTTGCTGGATTATTACCCATTGTTGAAAAAGGGCGATCGCTTTCCGATTAATGACCCTAATTTGCCGCCCAGACTCGAACCGCGTCCCGCTGATTCTGTGGAATTTCTGCATGGTTTGCTAGAAAGCATAGCGCGGATTGAAGCGCGGGGATATCAATTATTGCAAGAATTGGGTGCAACTCCTTTGACCAAAGTTTATACTGCTGGCGGCGGGGCAAAAAATCCGGTTTGGAGTGCGATTAGAAATCGTTATTTAAAAGTGCCTGTTGAAACGCCGATTCATACTGCGGCTGCTTATGGAAGTGCGTTATTGGCGAAGCATGGAACGCAAATTTAAAGGTGGTAAATTTGGACGGATATCGATATCGATTAAAACTAAAATGAGAGGAAGCAAACATTCTGATATATTGTGTTAAGTTGTTATCCCTAAAAATTAAGGACAATGGCAAAGCTACCTGATGACATCCTGAACACAATTTTTACCTTGCAGCGGCGGCTAGTGGAAATCCTCAACGAAACAACCGCCACAGAATACATTTTAATGCAGCAGTTTGGCGAGACAGAAGCGACACTCCCCGAACTTGAATCCCTGGATAATGTTAAGGAAAGGTTGAGAAACCCTTACAATCGTTTGTACAGGCTTTTGCAGCAGGTGGCAGAATCTCAACCCGCTGCGACTGCGGATACGTTAAACTTTCTGTATAGAACGATAGAACAAACAGAGGCGGCTGTCGATGCCTCAGAAGCAACTATCCGAGAAATCAAAATGGATTGGAATTTGTCATGAACCAACAACCTAGAATCCCCGACGCTGAAACCAGAAAGCGACACGTTGAAAAGATGCGTGAAGTCTGCCAACAGTTGGACGCTTTGACTCTAAACCTGGATGAATTAATCGCCATATTTGAAGCTGATAACCGCCGCCAGCGTCGAGAACGTTTGGCGGGTAAATACAGGCGTGTGGAATCTCAGGTAGTCGAATAAGATCGATCGAGGGGCGATTCCCTACGGGAGAGTCTTGAATCATTTCTTTTGAGTCCCCTCTGTTTGGACGCAAGGTTGTGTAGTAATGGTTTCAACCGCCGAATCCGATCGCGAGTTTTCAACGCAGGTTTGATATGATGCTAATTTTGGCGCACCATCCAGACTAAAAATCCCAATATTTTATCTACGGGAGGTAGCGGATAATCGGTAAGATCGATCGTCACTATTTGCCCTTCCAGCTTGAGAAACCGCCAAGCTGTGCCGCTGGAAACGCTGCCGTAGATGGCTGATATCGATCGACTTTTCGCTTCATTAAACTTCTGGGCCGCAACCATTTCAGCAATACATTGACCCAAACCTACTTTCAAATCTCCTTTTTTAGCTTCTACCATTACAATTGCTGGGGCTTCAATGTCTAATTGTTCGGGGGAACGGCTGATGAGAAAATCGCAAACTCCTGTAAGTCCAACAGCAGCATCGACATTAAATTCTTCACCCGAAAACACGCTGATTTGTTGGTTCAGAATATTGCGAACTTCCAGCAATACAGGGTTTATAATAGCTTCTGAACGGGCTTTTTCGGTGCTGGTAGCGATCGCCCAAGGCAAATTTGTCTCTAGTAGGGTTTGCAAGGCTGTTCCGGGTGCGATCGGCTCGATTTCCGGCAGAAATCTGATTCCTTCCACTACTGTAAGATTGAATGCTTCTTTAACCTTGCCGATCGTTGTAAATTGACTGTAAGGCATAAAATCTGATGTTGTTTTTATTTCTGCTTTTCTATTACACTCGCTGCAACTTAGCTGTTCTCGGATCGATGATTTTTCTGCCCACACCTGAAAACTTAATTGCCAGATTAGTTTTATCGCCTTCTCCCAAAACGTGAGTAATTTCTCCAACTCCAAAAGCATGATGAAAAACCCGATCGCCTGTTTTCCACTCTGCCGGTTGAGAACTGCCGGAATTAGCTGCTGAATTATTAGTTTTTCCCTTAGATGCAGCCGTTTTCCCCGCTTTAGTTTTCTTCGCACTTCCAGCCAGCAAATGTGTCGGCAATTCCCCTAAGAATAGCGAAGGGGTGCAGTGTTCCCGGAAACCTCCCCAAAGGCGGCGTTCGCGAGTGTGGGTGAGAAATAGCAATTCCTGGGCGCGAGTGATGCCGACGTAGCACAAACGGCGTTCTTCTTCGATCGCTTTCGGGTCGTCCAAACTGCGGAAATTGGGAAATAAACCCTGTTCCATTCCGACTAGAAATACCACGGGAAATTCTAACCCTTTTGCTGAGTGCAGCGTCATCAGCGACACGCGGGAATCTTCTTCCTGCAAGTCATCTAAATCGGATGCTAAAGATGCTTTTGCTAAAAATGATGTCAGCGTCGGTTCTTCGTTTTGTTCTTCAAATTGCAGCACAGCATTGTACAATTCTCTGACGTTTTCTATGCGATTTTCTGCTTCCTCGGTTCCTTGATTTTTCAAATCGTCAATGTAGCCTGAATCTTCGATAATTCCTTGGACAATTTGCGAAGCGGGCAGGGTTTCAACTTGCGATTGCCAACGACCAATCATTTCGGCAAACTTAATAATAGCTTTTGCAGATCGCCCTGCGAGAGTATTGACAGAAGATTCATCGCTGAGGATTTCCCACAACGGAATGCCCAATTGAGTTGCAGCGTCTTCGACTTTGGAAAATGTGGTATCGCCAATGCCGCGGCGGGGAGTATTGATGATGCGTTTGAGGCTGACGCTATCGTCGGGATTGGCAAGCGTCCGCAGGTATGCTAGGATATCTTTGATTTCTTTGCGATCGTAAAACTTGAGGCCACCGACAATATTGTAGGCAATGTCTAAACGCATTAACGCTTCTTCAAAGGATCGAGATTGAGCGTTTGTGCGGTAGAGAATCGCAAAGTTACTGCCGTTTTCGTATTCGGAGTTTTGGCGCTTCAAGGAATGAATTTGACCTGCTACAAATTCCCCTTCATCTAATTCGTTGTCTGCGCGCCAGACAACAATCGGAGCTCCCGGTTCGCGAGTCGGCCGCAGAATTTTCTCGATCCGTTCGGTATTGTGTTCAATCAAGTGGTTCGCGACTTGCAGGATGTTTTCGCGCGATCGATAATTTTCCTCTAATTTTACCATTGTCCGAGTTTTATCGTCTGACAAACCATCTCCAAAATCCTCTTGAAATTCCAGCAATATGGTATAATCTGCCATCCGAAAGCTGTAAATTGATTGATCGACATCGCCCACGACAAAAATCGAGCGGTTTTGCCATTTATCGAATTTTTTCGGGTCGGCGTTATTTGTCACCAGCATCCGAATCAAATCGTATTGAGTGCGGTTTGTATCTTGGTATTCGTCAACTAAAATATGGCAAAACTTTTTATGCCAGTAACTTAATACTTCCTCATTTTGGCTCAAAAGTTTAACAGGAACGAGGATTAAATCGTCAAAATCTAGGGCATTGTTGGCAGCTAAAGCGTCTTGGTAGCGACTGTAAACATCGGCAATCACACGACCTCTGTAATCCGGTTCTGCTGCTTGGTATTCTTGAGGCGACAACCCTTTATTTTTAGCATTGCTGATGATATAGCGGACTTTTCGCGGGTCAAATTTCTTGTCGTCGAGGTTCAGGATTTTGGTGACGATTTGCTTGACGAGACTTTGAGCATCTGACTCGTCAAAAATCGAAAAATTTTTCTTCCACTGGCGGCCTTTTTCGTCTTGGTATTTTTCAATATCGTAGCGGAGAATGCGACCGCACAAAGAGTGAAAAGTCCCCATCCAAATGTGTTTGGTAATTCTCTGGTAAATTTGCGATCGCAATTTCGTCTGCACATCCGGAGTCAAGTCTACCAAAGGTTTGCCATATTCCGCTTCAGCTTGCTGAGTTGCCAGCAATTTCTCAATTCTTTCTTTCATCTCCCTGGCGGCTTTATTTGTAAATGTCACCGCCAGAATATTTTCAGGATCGACTCGATGGGTGCGAACTAAGTTAGCAACTCGGTAAGTTAGAGCTCTGGTTTTGCCGGAACCAGCGCCGGCTACTACTAACAGCGGCCCGTTATAATGGGCGACTGCTTGGCGCTGAGATGGGTTGAGGTGGCTGAGCAAATCAGTGGTTTGAGTCATAGCTAGAAAGTTAGTTTAATTTTTTAAGGGGTAAATAATACTTGGTATGCGATACCGCGAGTTTTTTTAACGTAAGGTGCGCGTAGCGCACCCTATATTATAACTAGAACGGTGATTTTTTAAACTTTAAATATTTTTGGGTCAAGCGAGTTGTTTAAGGTAATGTGCTCGGCGCGCACCCTACACGATAACTAGATAGGTAATTTTTTTTAACGTTTAAATATCCGTGTCAGCCAAATTGCTGCTAATATTCCCAAGCCAATCCAGATGGCGATAATCACAACAGCGGCAGCCCGATTTATCGGTTTTCCCCGCTCTATTTCTGCGGCTGCTTTTTCCCGACACTCGGCTAAAACCTGTGGCGGAATCATCTTCAGTACCAGCCAAATTCCCAAAGGTACAATTATCAAATCGTCCAAGTAGCCGAGAACTGGTATGAAGTCAGGAATTAAATCGATCGGGCTAAAAGCGTAGGCCACCGTAAGCCCTGCTAAAATTCTGGCGTACCAAGGTACTCTCTGGTCTGTACTGGCTAAATAAACAGCGTAAGTCTCTTTTTTGAGTCGGCGGCCAGCTTGTTTTAACCATTGCATATAATGACTAATGACCAATGACCAATGACTAATGACTAATGACCAATGACTAATGACCAATGACTAATGACCAATGACTAATAACTAATGACTAATGACTAATACTTTTTTTAGTTGCTAAAAATGTAACAACCCGGATATTTAGCAATTTCAGTGGGAAGGTAAAGTATAGCATCTGTTGTATGTGAGGAGAATCAAGTTTATGAATTCAAATTTGCAACGTCGCGATCGCATTAATTTCCGTAGTCTGGTAACAGCGTTGTGTTTAACCTTAACTCTCGTTACTTTCGTGGGATTAGATCCGGTGGCGGCTCAAGAACAGCGGATCAGAACGTTGACTGTTACTGGGCGGGGGGTGGAAACGATTCCTACAACTCAAACGGAAGTGCGGCTGGGGGTTGAGGTGCAGGGGAAAACGGCGGCCGAGGTGCAGCAGGAAGCGGCCAGGCGATCGTCCGCTGTGGTAGAGTTGCTGCGATCGCGCCAAGTCGAAAAACTAGAAACTGCCGGCATCACCCTCAATCCCATTTATAACTACGACAACAACCAACAGCGCTTGACGGGCTATACGGCGACGAATACCGTCACTTTTAGGATTAATACTGCATCTGCCGGCACTTTGCTCGACGATGCGGTGAATGCCGGGGCCACACGTATCGACGGCGTGAGTTTTGCCGCCGCCGAAAGTGCGATCGAACAAGCTCAAAAACAAGCACTCAAAAAAGCAACTCAAGATGCTCAATCGCAAGCGGATGCAGTCTTGAGCGCCCTCAACCTCAAGCGGGGAGACATTCTCAGCATTCAAGTCAATGGTGCTAGCGCGCCGCCTCCTATGTACCGGCAATTGGCAGGTGCTCGCGCTGCTGCTGCTGAGGCTACAACGCCTGTGGTGGGAGGGGAACAGCAGGTAGAAGTTTCTGTGACTTTGCAATTTGGATATTAAATAGTTAGGGGTTGAACTGGCCACATCAGCTTGACCCTAACTATTTCTCGATTGATCAAGCAGCTTTTTCTACAAAAAACCTTAGCCGTTTTAACCGCTTCTGCGAGTAGTCGAGCAATTGTTCGCGTTCCAACACAAATATTTCCGCATCTTCGCCCCCAAGAGCCACAACAATCAAAGCATTAACAATTTGAGCGCCAAACAAACTTTCACTCTAAGTAAGTCGGTGGAAAAATTCATAATTATCTAAGAAAATATTAAGTGGCGCGCTCTGAATTAAAGTGTAACTGCTCACCGCAACTTTGTTGCGGTGAGCAGTTACGACAAATAGCTACAACCTATTATGAACTATGAACGCAATCTCTCCTTTTTCAGGGGGAGAGTTCCTCAATAAATAGACTCTCCGTTAAACCCTAGACGATCGCATTCCTCCTAAACAGAAAAGAGTGGACTCTTTTCTAAGATCCACTCTCTATTAAACTTTCTTAGGGCTAGCTTTAACAAGCTGGAGTTAAGCCCTTACTTTACCTAGTCCTTAATGATTCTCTTGTCATGAATGACCACTTGATCCTTGAGTTCTGGACTGCCGGAGATGTGAATATCGCTATCCTTATTTCCCTCTGCGGCGGATTCGGCTAGATATTGGGCAGATGACTTAACATCGTGCGCTGCACGTTTAGCAGATTCGGCTGCATTTTGGGCAGATGACTTTAAATCATGCGCTGCACCTTGAGGAGATGGGGTTGCATTTGGAGCAGAGGATCTAAAATCAGGCGCTGCACCTTTAGCAGCTCCGGCTGCATTTTGGGCAGAGGATCTAAAATCAGGCACTGCAGGTTTAGCAATTCCGGCTGCATTTGGGGCAGATGATTTAAAATCATGCGCTGCACCTTGAGGAGATGGAGTTGCATTTTGGGCAGATGACTTAACATCCTGCTTAACATCCTGCGCTGCACCTTTAGCAGATTCGGCTGCATTTTGGGCAGATGACTTAACATCCTGCTTAACATCCTGCGCTGCACCTTTAGCAGATTCGGCTGCGCTTTGAGCAGATGACTTGATTGATTCGGCTGCACTCTTGCCAGATGACTGAAGCGATTCGGCTGCACTTTTTATAGACGGTTCCACTGCCTTGGCTGTATCTTTTACAGTCGATCTAAGATCCTGAGTGGCCCCCTCAATTTCCTGAGCTACAGCTTTGACAGAAGGCTTAACTTCATCGGCAGTGCTCTTAATAGAGTCCGCTGCACTTTGTATAGAAGGCTTGACACCTTCGACTGTCTGCTTGACTGAATCTTTTACTTCTCTAATCGTAGGTTTGACTTCTTCGGATGCACTCTTGACTGCTTCTACTACAGAAGGCTTGGCTTCCTTAACTGTCTGATTGACAGATTCCGCTATACCTGTAATCGAAGGCTTAGTTTCCTCAACTGTCTCCTTGATTGCTTCTGCTGTAGCTTTGATAGATGGTTTAACATCTTCAGCAGTTTCTTTTACTACTGTCCCTAGCTCTTCTACAGTGTGTGTAATACCGTCTGCTACAGCGTGTGCTGCATCCCCTAAATTATCTACAGCACGGTTAACCGTATCAGCAGTACCTTTACCAATCATAGCGCCAGCAACTGAGCCTGCTACAGCACCAAGAATGCCTCCAGAGCGAGCACCGAGTATACCACCGACGGCAGCTCCAGCTATCCTCGCACCAATGCCTGAGCCTGATGATTGATCTTCCGTTGATTCTGCATTTTCGTTAGTCTGAGCCTGAAGCTGCTGGTTCTCGCTATTGTCAACTTTCTTTTCCGGGAAGTCAGGATTTGTATCAGGCTGGTTAAAAGTCTGCTTATTATCTGTCATAGATATCCTTCGGTATTACTACTACATTCACTAGATTAACTCTTACTTCCAACTAAAATCTACTGCTCAAGAACGAGATTTTGACTGTTACTTAAGAAGTAGATTTGCAAAGGTACTGATCGCTACGGCGCTAGCGACTCGCTGTTCATTCTACTTGGAAAAAGCTGGAGGCGCGCGATCGGACATCTGGCACACTCTTACCTGAGCCATCCAAAAATAACTCATGTATCATGTATACAGATATACAGACTTGTTAAGAGATTAACTATTTATTTCTAAAATTAAGCAAAGTTTATTAAATATCTACAGTTACCGATGTAAATGCTTAATAACTATTGAAAAAAAAGATTTACAGCTTATAAATCCAGGTTTAAAAAGGATATAAAATATATTGTGATTAATATTTTATAATTAATTATTTAATTAAGTGATTTGTTTTGTAGACTTTGCTGATTTACGGTAGGAAAGGCTAAATAAGGAAGTCATAGAAATCAGTATGCACAAACCTTCTGGATTTTCAAATTTTCAACTTATTTTTTTCATACCCTGATTAAGCAACGCCAGATGTTGGAGTGTGCTAACTCACTAACGGGCTCTTTGAACAGCAACTTGGCCGCTTTAGCCACAGACGCGCGATCGCACTTACGTGTAATTGGGCATAAGTTCGATCGCCCCCAACAACCCCCAAAACTTCAATTACTACCGGATCGTCGATCAAAGTGACAGAGATCGACTAAAGTAAACAGAAATTATTATTGGCGGTGATTTGAGTGATTGAGACTTTAGCAACAGGAGTCGCAGCAGCCGGTTCGCTGCTAGCATTGGGCGGGTTAGGCCTAGAGTTGAACTATCGCCGGACTGGAAATGCAAATAAACTAGAACTAACAGCCGGAGAATGGCACTTAGCCATCTCCGAACCCAACCGCTATCTTTTAGTCGGGGAAATGGAGTTCCGCAACCTGACACAGCGGTTCGAGGTTATGTTGCCGGAAGTGCGGGCACAGGTGAAACTTCTGTCTGACGGAAGTTTAGATGGCGTTACTTCCCAGACCAAGGTGATTCCTTGCCACAAAGAGGCAGCAGCCAGAGCAGACGATTACTGGTTCGGCTATATTGTTAAAGCCCAAAAAAACACGAAAATTAAAGTCTCTGTAGACATTCAAGGGCAAGATTTAACCAAATTGCAATCAGCTTGGGTGCAAGTACACTTCGTCACCTACGGCCCAGGCGGGCGCATCCCCAAAGTCCGTAACGTAGTAGTCCCGCTGCAATTTCCCAACTCCGACACCGTACCCATCGCCAGAAATGTCGGAGTGGCAGAAGTCTTGCCGATTCGCACTCACATACTGGCAGAACTGGACAATCCCGTCGAAATTGTCAAGCGGTACGTGTTGCCGCGCGCCCAGAAAGGCGATATTGTCGCCCTGGCAGAAACTCCCCTAGCTTTGATGCAGGGACGCTATCGCCATCCCAGCGAAGTCAAACCAGGATGGGCGGCAAAGCGAGTGTGTTTGTTTTTCTTGCCCACGTCGAGTTTGGCCACGGCTTGCGGAATGCAGACGTTGGTTGATGTAGTCGGCCCTTGGCGCGTAGTAGCGGCATTTGCGATCGGCGCTGTGGCTAAAATATTTGGTAAACCGGGAGTTTTTTACCAGCTAGCAGGGGAACAAGCCAGGCTGATCGACGACGTTACCGGGACTTTGCCTCCCTTCGACCAATTTATTGTCCTCGGCCCAGACAATCCCCAGCAAGTTGTAGAAGAAATTCAACGAGAAACCGGACTTGCCGCGGCGATCGTAGACGCTAATGACTTGAAAGCAGTTAAGATATTAGCAGCGACCTCCGATTTATCGGTAACATTCTTAGAGCAAGCCTTACGAAGCAACCCCGCCGGGAATGGTGACGAGCGAACACCGGTCGTTGTAATTCGACCTCTACCACAAAAATCTTGAGTTGAAAACTGAAAATTAAAAATTCAAAAAGATGATTTGCAATTTTTAATTTTCGATCGACCAAGAAAGGGAGAAGAATCAAAAGTTATAAGTTTTGAACTCAAAATTTACCCATTCAAAACTCAAAACTTATCTAAACTCTTCCCCTTTCTGAATTTTTATTTTTAAATTTCCATTCTCCACTTTTATGCTATGACTTCATTTCCCTCCCAAAACCAAAACCAGGTTGTGATTCGCCCGTTTCAGTATCGCGACATCGAGGTGATGGAACAACTGTGCGCGGAAACAGCCGAAGAGCCAGAAAATCGCAAGGGCGCAAGCTGCGACTTGGTACTAGGTAGAAAGTTGCAGCAGATTCGCCGCTGGTACGGACTGCTAAAGATTTTTAGCTTGTTTCCCAACCCTTGTCAGTCTCTGTTCCGGGCCCACGTTGCCGAAGAAGAGGGGACTGTTAAGGGCATAATTCAGATTTCTCCTTTCAACCGCACCCGCAGCACTTGGCGGATCGATCGCATAGGAGTAGACCCGGAAGCCCGCAGCAAAGGAATTGGTTCAATGCTGCTGCGCTACTGCTTTGAGGCAGTCTGGGAGGCGCGGACATGGCTGTTGGAAGTGAATGTCGGCGACACAACTTCCCTGGCTTTGTATCGGCAAAACGGGTTTCAGCCTTTGGCCCAGATGACTTACTGGACGATCGCCCCAGAACGCCTGCAAGAAATGGCCAACTCGACCCCAGATTTGCCCAACCTGCTGCCGGTCAGCAACGCCGACGCTCAGTTGCTCTATCAACTGGATACCGCGTCTATGCCGCCGCTGGTGCGCCAAGTATTCGATCGCCACATTCAAGATTTCAAAACCAGTTTTTTCGGCGCTTTAATCGAAGGTGTCAGACAGTGGCTGGGCAAAACAGAAGTAGTTAGCGGTTACGTATTTGAACCGCAGCGCAAAGCCGCGATCGGCTATTTTCAGGTGCAGCTATCCCGCAACGGCCAGCAACCGCACGTCGCCCAGTTGACCGTACACCCGGCCTACACTTGGCTTTACCCAGAACTGCTGTCTCAGATGGCGCGCCTCGTTCAAGATTTCCCACTTCAAAGCCTGCAACTGGCTTCCGCTGACTATCAGCCGGAACGGGAAGCTTATTTAGAGCAATTTGGAGCAGTGCGCGTGGAACACAGTTTGCTGATGTCTCGATCGGTGTGGCACAAATTGCGCGAGTCCAAGTTGGTCTCTCTCGAGGGACTCCAGCTATCAGAAATGTTGCAAAGTTTCCAGCCAACTCGCAAACCCGTACCGGGCCGGATGTCCTGGCTCGGCCCGATCGCTGGGGAAGCAACAGCAGGGCACCCGTCCTGTGAGATTAAACCTCTGTTGGCTGACTCAGGAAACAGCCAAACGAATCAAGTTAACCCCTTGGGTGGCCAAAATTCCGAATCAGCAGCAACTGATGGCAGCAGCATTTTGCCTTTAAATCTGCCAGAGTTGCCTCTAGACGGTGGCTGGCCCGGAGAACTCAATTCTTAATAATTGAAAGCAGAAGGTAAAAGGTAGAAGACAGAAAAAAATAGAATTAATCATCCAAAAAGTTCATTTTTTCGGTCATAATTCCAAAATACCCCTTCTGCTTTTGATTGATATCAACTTAAGATTACCTATCTTCTTCTTACTTTCTTCTCTTATTCCTTCGCGTCCTTAGCGTCTTCGCGGTTCGTTAAATAAGATTATTTCCGCAAAAAAACAGTAAATCTAAAATCTAAAATCTAAAATCTAAAATTGCTTGATTGATAATGTCCAAGGATAAATTATGGATTTCAGCACTGGGATTAGATATCGGCCTCAAACGAGTCGGCATCGCCGGGTGTGACGGCACGGGTTTAATAGCTACGGGCATTACAACACTGGTACGATCGTCCTTCGATCGAGACGTAGCTTATCTCCGAGAGATCGTCTGTGAGCGGAGAGTGCAAATTTTGGTTGCAGGCTTGCCCTACTCCCTGAGCGGAGAATTGGGCGCTCAAGCCCGACAGGTGCAGAAATATGCGAATCGCATCGCCGCAGCCTTAGAGCTCCCCCTAGAATACGTGGACGAGCGCCTGACTTCGGTTGAGGCAGAGGAATTGATGAAAGCTTCAGGGATTTCGCCGTCGCAAAATAATAAGGGTTCGATCGATCGCAAAGCAGCAGCCCTGATTTTGCAGGAGTGGCTAGACGAGCGAAGGCAAAATATCTCCGCCCTTCCCAATCCTTGATAGCTTGTAACAGAGGCGTGATATCCTGGTTGTGCAAGTTTGCTACGCACACCTGTAACCCTTGACAAACTGGAGAAAATTCTGCTGTACCCTCGGTACTAAAGAAGCACAAAATCGTGATTTGTCCTCAGTGTCGCTTGCTGACTCGACTGAGATTTAAACGCTGCACTCCTCGCCTGTGGAAAAAGCCGCGAGTCTCGCGGTTTAAGCTTGTGAACTGGCGATTGCCCACTTAGCCAGAATATCGCCACGAAAATTCCCAATTGTCAAGCCAACGTTACTGAATTATTGACGGAAAACTAAGATACACGCGATGTCCTCATCCCCATACCGCAAAAAAGAGAATGGCAATTCCAACGAAGAGTCCGTCACCCTGACGGATGAAGTTGGGCGATCGCTGACTTGCAACATAGAATATTCTATGAATCTCGAAGGTCAAGAATACGCTTTGCTGCTGCCAATTGACTCGCCAGTAGAAATTTTTACCTGGCACGGAGACGATAACGACGAAGCAGCAATTCCTGTAGAAGACGAGACCGAAATTGACAAAATTTTTGAGACTGCTAAAGTTGTCCTGCAAGAGCAGAACTTGACGCTCCGACGCACAGCGGTGACGCTGACTGTGGTTGGCGAATTGCCGGAATTTCCCGAAGAGGATATGGCATCTGATGTCGATCCAGATGAGGAGTCGGAGTTCGAGGAGCTCATGTGGCTGACCAGTTTCTACCACGAAGAACAGGAATATGCAATTTATACGCCTCTAGACCCGTTCTTTATCTTGGCTAGAATGGATGATGACGGCAAGCCAGAATTGCTCTCGGAAGAAGAGTTCCAAAGGCTGGAACCGATGTTACCTATGCTGGAAGACCAGTTCTTTGACGAGCTTGATTAGATATTAATGGCAGGCACAAGCCCTGATGGCAAAAAGCAGAATTTTTTACTATTTTATAAAAAAGTAAACTGCTCGCCCGATCGAACTTTTTCGAGGTGGCCGCTTCGGCCTTCGCGATCGGGCTTTTGAATTGGGCCGCGTGAATTGGGTCTTTTAAAGGGCTTGTATTCGTAACTTTTCGGTCATCAATCGCAGGTCATCAGTCATTAGTCGCTAGTTAACCGCCACTTATCCAGGACAACGGACTATGAATAAAGAACAAATGACAAAAGGCAGGGCGCGCGAGGGCCGAAAAGGTACTCCGCAAGTCTCTAAATGGTTGTTTTATCTGGCGTTGCTGCCGGCAATCTGGGGGGTTTGCGCTTGGCAAGGCTGGGCTTGGTGGAGCTGGGCTTCGGCGCCGCCTAAAATAGCTGAAACGTCAACTTCCCCCGGAGAGGATGCTGCTGTTTCGATCCAAATCCCGGAGGGTACTCCAAGTCAAAAAATTGGCCGGGATTTAGAGGCTGCGGGGTTGATTCGATCGAGTTCGGCATGGAATATGTGGGCCCGCTGGCTGACTCTGCAAAACCGCGAGGGAGGTTTTCAAGCAGGAACTTACCAACTGTCGCCGACTCAGCCTCTGAGTGCAGTTGCTGAGAAAATTTGGAAGGGCGAAGTCGCACAGCAGAGTTTCACGATTCCAGAAGGGTGGTCGCTGCAACAAATGAGCGCTTATTTTGAAGCGCAAGGTTTTTTTCCGGCTAAGGATTTTATGGCGGTGGCGAGTCAAGTTCCCTACGCTCAGTACCCTTGGCTACCGAGTGGCCTGCCTCATTTGGAAGGGTTTTTGTACCCGGATACTTATCAGCTAGACGGTGATGCAATTAGCCCGGAAGCTGTCATCAAGCAAATGCTCGATCGTTTCGAGCAGTTGGCTTTGCCGATATATCAAAAAAATCAGAAGAATACTAATCTGGATTTGAAAGAGTGGGTGACGCTGGCGAGTATTGTAGAAAAAGAAGCTGTGGTTGCTTCCGAGCGCAATCGTATTTCTGGAGTGTTCAACAACCGTCTGAAAAAGGGTATGACGTTGGGATCTGACCCGACAGTTGAATACGCTCTCGGCATCAGGCAAACTAAGGAAAAGCCTCTGACTTTTAAGCAAGTAGAAACGCCTTCTCCTTACAATACTTATATAAATCCAGGACTACCCCCAACTCCGATCGCATCTCCGGGAATAGCAAGTCTGGAAGCGACTCTGACTCCGGAAAATACAGAATACCTGTATTTTATGGCTCGATACGACGGCACTCACATTTTTAGTCGCACGCAGACGGAACACGATGCTGCTATTGCTAAAGTTGAGCAGCAGTTACGATTGAATCCATAGATTGGCAATGACTAATAAAAAAGTAAAAAGTCAAAAGTAACAAAGGAAAAGCCATAATTATTAACTTTTGATTTTTTACTTTTTCAATCTTTAACTCCCAATTTCTTATTTCTCAATCTAAAATCTAAAATCTAAAATCTAAAATCATTATGACTTGGGGTAAATTACTACAGCCTGACTTAGTTCTAGGCGATTCTGTCATGAAGTTAACGGCTGATATTCTGCAGAAATATCAGATAAAAGGATTAGTGTTGGATGTGGACGAAACTCTTGTTCCCATTACGGCAATGAATGCTTCTCCTGAACTCAGCTTGTGGGTGCAAGAAATTAAACCCGTGGTATCGCTATGGTTGGCAAGCAATAATTTAAGTCAAAATCGGATCGGTCGAATTGCTGATTCTTTGAATCTACCTTACATCACGGGTGCTGCTAAACCGTCGCGCCGCAAGTTGCGAACAGCAGTGACGGCGATGAATTTGCCGGTGGAACAGGTGGCGATGGTGGGCGATCGACTTTTTACTGATGTTTTAGCTGG
Organism: Microcoleus sp. LAD1_D3; assembly: GCF_036702135.1. Taxonomy (NCBI): domain Bacteria; kingdom Bacillati; phylum Cyanobacteriota; class Cyanophyceae; order Oscillatoriales; family Microcoleaceae; genus Microcoleus; species Microcoleus sp. LAD1_D3. The sequence continues at coordinate 134,989 of NZ_JAUBSB010000003.1, forward strand.
CAATCGTTTGGGTATGTTCACTATTTTAGTGGAACCAATGGTTGATGCTGGGTATGCGCTTCGCAAGTATCCGGTGCGCTCTTTTGAAGTTTGGGTTTCTCAAGTTTTGGGGGCTTCTCTTGATAGCAGAAAGTAGAAAGATTTAAATGAGTAAAACTATTGTTGTTAAAATTGGAACTTCGACTCTGACTCGATCGACTACCGGAAACTTAGCTCTTTCAACTATTGCTGCATTAGTCGAAATTTTAGCTGATTTGCGGCAGCAAGGCCATCGAGTAGTTTTGGTTTCTTCGGGTGCGGTTGGGGTGGGCTGCGCGCGCTTGGGCTTGACGGAACGCCCGCGAAATATCGCTCTGAAACAGGCTGTGGCGGCCGTGGGCCAAGGGCGGCTGATGCGGGTGTACGATGACTTGTTTACTACTCTACAACAGCCGATCGCTCAAGTATTGCTCACCAGGGGCGATTTAGTGCAGCGTAACGGTTATGTTAACGCTTACAATACTTTTCAGCAACTGCTCAGATTGGGCGTGATTCCGATCGTCAATGAAAACGATACTGTGGCGGTAGACGAGCTCAAATTTGGCGATAACGACACGCTTTCGGCGCTAGTAGCGAGTTTGGTAGAAGCAGATTGGTTGTTTGTGCTCACAGATGTCGATCGGCTGTATTCCGCCGATCCGCGCAGCAATCCCGACGCGCAGCCGATCGCCTTAGTCCAAAGTATGGCACAGCTCACAGAATTTCAGGTGCAAACAGGAGATTCCCGCAGCGGTTGGGGAACCGGCGGAATGGTGACAAAAATTGAAGCGGCGAGAATAGCAACTGCATCGGGAGTACGTACAGTCATCACTGACGGCTGCTTTCCTGGTAATATCGAGAAAATACTTAACGGAGAGTCGATCGGTACTCAATTTGAGCCTCAACCGCGCCCTGTAAACGCTCGCAAACACTGGATAGCTAACGTGCTAATTCCGGCAGGAAAACTATATTTAGATGCGGGTGCTGTCAAAGCAATTTCCCACGGCGGAAAATCGCTTTTAGCTGCGGGTATTGCTCAAGTAGAAGGAGAATTTCAAGCTGATGATTCCGTGCAGTTGTGCGATGCAGCCGGCAAGCAAATTGCTAGAGGACTTGTGAATTATAGCAGTTTAGAATTGAGACAAATCCAGGGCTGCAAGTCAGAGAAAATTGCTGAGATTTTAGGCTATGCAGGCGTAGAAACGGCGGTTCACCGAGATAATTTAGTGATTGTTTAAACTAACAAATATCGAGACAGTCGATCGGGCAATGAGCGAAGGCAGAAATTGAGGATACTTGCAGCACAGTCTTGCAAGAATTTGTTTGGCTGTGTCGGAACAGTTCGTTCATCGCTTCTGTAAACAGTTCAAATACATTTTGTGCTAACTCTAAAGCTGCTTGGCATTCCGCATTAGTAAGTTTGATCTCTGCTAAAACTTGCAACATCTCTGGCGTGTTTAAAAGGTGATAATTTTCTAAACCCCCATAACCTCCTCCAAAATCAACAGATTCTTTTTGGTTAATTTGCTGTAATTCCATTACCACTGCTAGCGCCGCTTCAAAAAACACTTGGGCAGTTCCTTCGAGGACTTCCACTAACACCAGTTTCTGAATGGGAGAAGCTTTCCAAGCGTAGCGTTCCAGCACTGAACATAGCGATCGAGTTTTTTTAGTTTCTTCACCCCAAAGCAGTCTGAAGTCCCCGTAACTCATTAATTGGTTTAAGCCCAGTTCCTCTAGGTATTCTAGATAGTCGTGCCAGTAATAGTTTTTTTTATAAGTATATTTATTAATTAGTTCTTGAACTTTGTTATTACTAGAAGATTCTCGCAGTACATATTTATTTAAATCACTCAATCCCACAGCTAAAGGAGCGAGTACAGGTGCAAAAATTAGTCGTTGATTCGCGTGAATGTGTTTATTGGCTAGAAAGTCAAACAATGGCAATTTGGCAAATTCTTGCTTTTTAGGTTCAATGAATGCTACAATGCCTTTCATACTTTTTTCGCCTGAATGGTTACTGTCAAGATAATCTTCATACATCTGTTAATTATCTATATTTTCGACCATAAATAATTGTGTTTATTATCATACATATTTGTATTTAACATCATAGGTAAGAGTGTTGGCAGTCACAGGAAATTGTGACTTGTATCATATTGTGCCAGAAGTTTGAGCATCTTGCTCGCTAGAGATAAACTGTTCTACATTTACATTGCATATTTCGGGCATTGCTCAAAGCCACCCTACAAGAGTTGGATTATTTATTTACAGCTAATTTAAAGGCTGATTAGCTTATCTAGGCAAGTGAGCATCCTGCTCGCACTCCTAAAAAATGCTTTTTACAAAATCCAGGGGAGCCATGCAAATCACTCCTAGACACATAGGGGTCTAGAAACCCGGTTTCTTCGCAGATTCCTCGCTGCTAAACCCAGATTTCTCGTAGAAACCGGGTTTCTTTAACCCTTGCTTTTATTGCTTCTTCCCTCTTTCCTCTTCCCTCTTCTTATTCCTTCTTCCTTCTTCCTTCGGCCATAAGTCTCAAAATGACAATTTCCCATTCCCAGAATTGCCTTTAGGTGCGTTCTGAGTTACTCTATCTTTTGGATCAGTTCACCCAATTATAGGAGTTAATCTTGGAACGGACTTTTTTAGCGATTAAGCCCGATGGCGTACAGCGCGGACTCGTCGGCGAAATTATCGGTCGTTTTGAAGCCAAAGGCTTTAAGCTAGTTGGCATGAAGCTAATCACGGCGAGTCGCGAACTTGCCGAACAGCATTATGGCGTACATAAAGAAAGACCCTTTTTTGCGGGACTGGTAGACTTCATCACTTCCGGGCCGATGGTGGCGATGGTGTGGGAAGGCGACGGCGTTGTGGCCTCGGCGAGGAAAATGATTGGCGCAACAAATCCTCTGAATTCAGAACCGGGGACAATTCGCGGCGATTTGGCGGTGAATGTGGGTCGCAATATTATTCATGGTTCTGATGCTGTGGAAACTGCCCATGCGGAAATTAGCCTTTGGTTCAAGGAAGAAGAATTGAGTGCTTGGACACCTTGTTTAACTCCTTGGATTGTGGAATAGTTTTGATATTCTCCCGATGGTTAATCGGGAGATATAGCATTTCTCAAACAGATGAACTCTCCTATCGCGGACTCACTCATAACTGTAAAATATAGAAGAGTTTGACATTTTTACTCCTTACCAAGCTATTGCTAGTAACGAGAAGAAAAAATGTTAATCAGAACTTAAAAACTCCAAATAATTATTAGTCAATTCTTTGACTGCTAATTCGTAAAACTGCTGACCGTGTTCAGGGGTTGCTAAGCCGGGATTTGAACCCATTCTCCCGTCGGGAAATCGGCGGCGGAAGTCAGTAGCACCGTAAATTTTGTGCCCGGAAGCGACTTCTTCCGAAAGCGGAGCTTGCTTGATTGCTTCTGGATAAAGGTACTGGGTTAAGGCGATTTCGCTGGGGGTGGCGTGGGAACCTTCTTGGTTTCCGTATAATTCTTTTGCTAGTTTGTACACTGAACCGCACATGAACCAGTTGCCGATTTGACACTGGATTCGATCGGCATTCGGTAAATTTAAGTCAGACAAATGCGCGTAAGTCTCGGAAAATGCTGCTTTCATGGTGGCAATGTTGCCGCCGTGACCGTTGATGAAGAAATATTTCTCAAATCCAGCTTTTGCCAAAGATGTGATATAATCTCTGATTACGAGTATCAGCGTCTGCGGTCGGAGGCTGATTGTGCCGGGAAAGCTGGTGTGGTGCAAAGCCATCCCTACATTAATTGTCGGGCCGATTAAGGCATTGGCAGCTTCGCCGACACCGCGGGCGATCGCACTCGCAGCAATGGCGTCAGTCCCGATCAAGCCGGTGGGCCCGTGCTGTTCGGTGGAGCCGATCGGGATAATTATGCCTCGGGAGCTTTCGAGATAAGCTTCTACCTCGGGCCAGGTACTCAAATGCAGCAACATGATAGGCAGTCTACAGAATTTTTACTTGCTATCGTCGATCGTAGCGGGCACGGGAAGAAAAAGGAATTTCGGCAAACTTATTATTGTATTCTTAAAAAAGCTCTACAGTGCGATCACACCTTTACCGTTATATTACTTAACGTTAATAATTTAACCACTTGATAATCAAAACTTTACCTTTTAATAACCTTTTAAGAGTAGTATAACAACCATATCCCTCTAGATTGGGTGTTACGTGGTCAATTAACAGCGGGCAATGTTTTATGAAATTAACACCGACCCCGAAAAATGACCAGACTTCTGAGTCCTGGACGCAGGCAGACAGCGCGGTTCCGGCAACTGCTCTACGGCTGTATTCCTTACACGAGCAAGTAGCAAAGGTCGAGCGCGTGTCTGTGGGGTGGACTGGCGAAAGATTCTAAGCGATCAATCAAATGGCGATCGTACAAGCGATCGCAGCGCGAGAGTGCCTCAGCTACTGAAGAAGGTACCTCGCGCTAGCCACATACAAACATCACTCCCACTGATATTTATGTCTTCTGCTGAATTAAGCGAAAGTCCTTCTAGGTTGGCTGTTGGACAAGCCGGCCGTATCTTGTTATTGGAAGGTGAAGATCTGTTGCGGGAAATGCTAGCTTTAGCCCTTAAAGAACAGGGCTATGAGGTGGTGGTTACTAGCGACGGGCGCAACGCTCTGCCTTCTGTACAGGCTTCTTCGTCATACCACGGTGAATTTGCCTTTAACCTGTTAATTATGGATTCAATTAACGGTTTGGATCTGTGTCGAATGTTACGGCATCAAGGAAATCCCGTCCCTATTTTGATTATCGGTGCTAGAGGAAGTGCCAACAATTGCGCTTTTTATCTAGAAGCCGGATCGGATGATTATCTGACCAAACCTTTTGGAATGCGGGAGTTTATCGCTCGCTGTCGGGCGCTGATGCGGCGCCAGCGCCTCGGTCAGTTGCGACAACCGATGATGCTGCAATATAAGAGCATAACTCTGTATCCTGAAGAGTGCCGTGTGTTGGTTCGCGGTCTGGAAGTGAAATTTTCTCCTAAACAGTTTCGCTTACTAGAACTATTTATGAGTTATCCCCGGCGAGTTTGGTCTCGTGATCAGTTGCTGGAAAAAATTTGGGGTCAAGATTTTATCGGAGACAGCAAAACAGTTGACGTGCACATCCGCTGGCTGCGGGAAAAGTTGGAAATAGATCCGGGCCAACCGGAATATATCATTACGGTACGTGGGTTCGGCTATCGATTTGGTTAATTTTTTAATCAGTTGTAGGGTTGCAAGTTGCCGTCGAATAAACGTAGGGACACAACATTCTTGTGTCCTTATTTGTCTATGTAGAGTTCGCAATGCAAGAGCTTGAAGGCTCAACCCGTAGACCTATTGTAGTGACCGTTGCCGTTATCTTTTACCCTTGGCGAGGGGTATAACTCAAAACTCCCCTGTCCACTGCCAACAATAAACTTTTGAGCAATCTCCTGCAACCGCAACAGCCGCCACCATATCTGAACTCGGAATTAATTCCATTAAAGACCATCTCGATCCTTCTTCGGGGTTTTCTTCAACATTTAACAGCGCTGCCGGTTCTCCTGGTGCGAGGCTGACATCAAACTGATTCAGAGGAATAGAAAGTCCTTTACCGACTGCTTTGATATAGGCTTCTTTGCGAGTCCAGCAGGTAAAAAAAGCTCTGGGTTGAAGATGTTCTGGGAGCGAAAGCAACACAGAGTGTTCTAAGGGTGAAAAAAACTTTTCAGCAATTTCCAGGCAAGGAAAGTTGGTATTTATGGCTTCAATATCAACACCAATATCTCTACTTTTGGTAATAGCAATTAGAGCCATGTTCCCTGAGTGAGACAAATTGAAACGGAGGGTATTTCCACCTTGGGCTGCGATGAGAGAAGGTTTGCCGTAGGGATTGTAGTCAAAGCGCAAAATGTGAGAATTTATGTTGAGATAGCGACTCAGAATCGCTCTCAGCGCGCCACGACTCACAATAAATTGCGATCGACCTTTTGGAAATCGAAAACCCTCGGCTTTTGTCAGCTCGTCGTTAGAGAGAGTCTTTTGTAAGCTCTGCAAGCAATATTCTGTTTGAGCCAGAGAGACTCGCCAAACATGAATTTCGCCGAGATTCAATGTCAAGTCTTGGGGTGGAGAATTCCACGAATCAAAAGCAGCAATCATGTATTTATCTTCTTTTCTGAGTCACCTCATCCAGCATTCCCAGAAACAGGCAAGATGCCTGTTCTACAACACATGAATTTCAATCGCAAGGGTCAATTAATCCAGGTTTGTACAACTTTTCCTGCTAATTGCTGTCCCAACCAAGGCGTATTTGCCGATCGCGACTTCAGACTTTGCCCGTCAACAGTCCAACTCATTTCCGGGTCGAATAAAATCAGCTCAGCAGAGACTCCCGGTGCAACCGTGGCGGGGGTTTGCCCGATACAAACGGCAGGGCCTGCGCTCAACACTCGCCACAGTTCTAAAGCCGAAAACTCACCAGTTTCTACCAGTCCGTGCCACAGTAAAGGCAAAGCTAATTCCAAGCCGATCGCCCCAGGCGGACTATCAGCAAAAGCCACAGTTTTCTCCTCATAAGTATGCGGGTTGTGATCGATCGCGATCGCATCAATTACGCCATCTTTCACAGCTTGAATCAGCGCTAATTGGTCGCTGAGATTACCCAACGGTGGTTCTAGGCGTAAATTCGGATCGTAGGCTAACGAAGCAGTCAGAGCATTTTTCCCGCCGCCGGAATTTTTCGAGTTTCCTGAAATTGCCCCGACATTCAACAGCAAGTGCATCCAAGTCACACTCGCAGTCACCGGCAAACCCCGCGCCTTCGCATCTCGAATCAATTCCACGCTGCGCGCTGTAGAAACGCGCATAATGTGCACTCCTGTGCCCGCAGATGCCACCAACTCCAGGATGGCCGCCAAAGCCGAAGTTTCCGCACTCGCGGGAATTCCCGGCAAACCCAAGCGCACCGACACCGCACCCTCTCTCACCGCGCCATTTCCTGCCAAAGTTCGATCGCACGGCCACAAAGCCACCGACTTGCCCAAAGGCTGAATATACTCCAGCAAACGCCTCACCAGAGCCGGATTAGACAGCGGCAAACCGTCCGCAAAACCCACCACTGCACAGGAGGCCAGCTCGCCCAACTCGGCCATCTGCTGCCCTTTAACGCCCGCTGTCAGCGCTCCCCAAAAATACAAGCGGGGCAGCCCGGGCGACAAATTGCGGATATGTTGCTGCAACAAAGCTAAACCGGCCAAATTGTCAACAGGCGGCGACGTATCCGGCAAAATCGCCAGCCGCGTAAAACCGCCAGCCGCCGCAGCGTGCATCAAGGATTCCAGGGTTTCTCGATCCTCAAAACCCGGTTCTCCGCTGTGGCTGTAGATATCAGTTAACCCTGCCCCCAAAATTAGTCCCTGGCAATCTCGCACTTCCGTGTCAGCGGGAAACTCGGTAATTTTTTTGTCAACGGCTTCGATCTTACCTTCGGTAATTAGAATATCAGCGATGCGATCGCTCCCTGAAACTGGATCTAGCACTCGTACATTTTGTAGCAGTTCGCGGCTCATATAGCAGAAGGAAGAAGGAAGTTCGGCAACGGATTATGTAACGGATGTAACGGATGTCAGGAAGAAGGAAGAAGCAATCCACCGCATTAGTTTCAGGAATTAAGAACTTCCTAAGCGTCGGGCGCGGTTGTTATCAAAATTCAAACATTTTTCAGGCGGGCGAAGCGTAGCGGTGGGCATTCCTTCCGCTACGGGTTCGCCCCCAGCACTTTACTAATTACAGTGCTCCTGCGGCTGTTTTGTCAAAAACGCCGCCGCTCAAATGAGTTGTCACATTCATCGCTTGTAATACTGGCAAACCATCGGGGCCGTGGGGATAATCAATCACGCTAACGGCTCCGTTTCCTTGTTTGAATTTCCAGAAATGTTCTGGTTCTAAACCGAATAGGTGGCAGAGAATAGCTTTGTTAATGGCATCGTGAGCAACCACAATCCCAGTACCAGAAACAGAATGTACAATTTCTCGCCAAGATGCGATCGCCCGAGTCCAAACGTGCTGCAAATTCTCTCCTTCGGGCATTTGCACTGTTTCAGGAGATGTTTTCCATTCCTGTAACAAACCCGGATAGGATTGTTCTATTTCTGATTCAAACTTTCCTTCCCAAAGCCCGTGGCTGATTTCTCTCAACTCGTCGCGGAGTTCCAGTTGTAAACCGCCGTGATATTGGAGAATAATTTCCGCCGTTTCTTTCGGGCGCAGCATGGAACTGCTGATCGCAAAATCTAATTTTACATCCTTGAGAAATTCTGCCGCTCGCCTGGATTGTTCGCGGCCGTTATCGTTAAGAGGTACGTCAATTTGCCCTTGAAATTTACCGGCTTTATTCCAGTCGGTTTCCCCGTGACGCACCAGCAACAAGCGCGGCCCTTGGTGTCCGTCCCTTGGTTTGGGAAAAATTTCCCCGGTATGGGAAGTTAAATTGACCGATTCTAATTGAACTGCAAGTTTCTTTTTTTGTTCTCCGAGTTCGTTGTTAGTAACAGGGGAAGTTCCAAAATTAATGACGCTAATTCCGCAATTTGACTGTTGAATTGATTGATAGTAATCCGGGGTAATTTCCGACGCGGTGGCGATGAGAGCGCGGTTGATTCCGTTGTGACCTATTACTAGAATTGTGCCGTCTTGGTGGCGCGATAAAAGTTCTTGCCAAAAATGACGGGCGTTAGCAAAAATTGCCAATACGGGAAAGTGTTCGATTTCTCCGTCAGCAGATGGCAGTTTCATGGAAAATTTGTCTGGCTGTCTTTGCCACTGCTGATATGCTTCGGGGAATTTGTCGATCGCATCTTGGCGCAGCATTCCTTCCCACAGAGGCAAATCGATTTCCATCAAATTATCAGTTGGGTGGAGTTGTGGCGGATTTGTCAAGCGCGACAGGATGATTTCCGCTGTTTCTTTGGCTCGTTGCAGGGGACTGGTATAGGCGGCATCAAAGGCGATACTGCTGAGTGTGTCGCCTACTTGCAGGGCGGTGTTGCGGCCTGCTTCTGTCAAAATTGATTTATCGAGGCGGCCTTGGATGCGGCGTTCTTGATTGTAGGTGCTTTTGCCGTGACGGACTAAGATAATGCGAGTCATTCGATTTTAGATTTTAGATTTTAGATTTTAGATTTAGCCTGCTACCCCGCTGCGGTTGCGCCGTGCGGATATTACCTCATACATCGCGGGTGCTTATGCCGCACTACTCCTGTAGGGTGCGCCATAAGCACCGTTGGGCTAAGGTGTGAACCTTACGTATACATGGCGGAGCGAGGATTTGTGGCGTAAGTCTTGTTGAGGAGAGTCAAAAAGATGAGCCAGTGAAATTTTACCAGTTGTCGGGATACTCTCGTCTTCAACGACCTATGATTAAAGACGGAAAAGATTTAGCCACGGATTCGCGCGGGACGGAAAAGCAGGAATGACACTGAAGCGGGTGATTTTAGGTATTTTAACGGCGATCGCGATCGCCCTGGTCGGTTTATCTTTACTTGCTAGTTGGAATCAGCCGCAAATTCAAAGCCGGCTGGAACTCTACCAAACAAATTTGCTGCTGCACGCCTCGGAGTGGCAAGGAGACAATAATCAGAGTGCTAATTTAAGTTCGGCGCGCAACAATATTGTCGGTGCAGATCCTTTAAATACGGCTTTGACGCAATATCAAGCAGCGCGAGACTCGACTCGCAAAACTCTCGAAACAACTCAATCACAATTTAAAGGAATTCAGTCTGCCATCGCCTCCAAGTCGCCTGACAATACTCTGAATTTGGCTCAAAACAAGGCTTTGTCAGAGTCTATCGATCAACAGTCAGTGCTGCTAAACGAACTTGAGTTGCGCTTGGGAATTTTGCAAGCAAGCAGTGGCAAAACTGAGGCGGCGCTTCAAACTTGGAAAAATTTAGTTGAGCGCTACAAAACTCAAATAGATGACGATTCTTCGGTGGTAACTGCTCAAGTTTTAACGGGAATTTGGAGCAATCCGGCTCAACTGCTGCCGGATGCCGAGCCGCGCATTCAAAAGTCTTTGGATGGCTGGTTTCGCTATCGCGCTCTAGCTCAACTTTACAAGCTGCAAGAACGTTCTAAAGAGCTGGTGGCCCTCCAAGCAGCAGAGCAAGTAACGGCTGAGCAAGCTGTAGAAAAGTTGGCACTTATTGTTGGCGTTCCGGCGATATCACTTTGTATTGGTACGGTTTTGCTGGTTGGTTTGACCGTGCAGTGGTTGTTGCAGCGGAAGCAGTTAGATACAGCAGGTTCCGGCCCGGTGTTGGCGCGAAATGCGAGCTTGACTTGGGATGTGCCTTGGGACGGTGAGATTGTTTGGCAGGTGCTTGTGGTCGGCTTTTTCTTTGTCGGGCAAATCTTGATTCCCTATTTGTTGCTGCCAGTTTCTCTGGCTGTTTTAAAACTCAATCCTGCTACTTTTGACCCGCGCGACAAGGCTTTTTATATCTTTGCTACTTATGTGTTGCTTTCGGCTGGGGGGCTTTCGGTACTGTATTTTTCGGTCAAGTCTTTTTTGCCTTTGCCGGAAGGTTGGTTTCGGATTAATTGGCGGGGAAGTTGGTTTTTGTGGGGTTTTGGCGGCTATTTTGTTGCTTTGCCTTTGGTCGTTTTAGTGTCGCTGATCAATCAGCAATTTTGGCAGGGACAAGGCGGCAGTAATCCGATTTTGCCGATCGTTCTCGAAGGTAGGGATAACGTGGCTTTGGCGGTGTTTTTCGGCACTGCTGCGATCGCCGCTCCGGTTTTTGAGGAAATCGTGTTTCGGGGCTTTCTGCTGCCTTCTTTGACTCGCTATTTGCCTGTTTGGGGGGCGATCGCCGCTTCTGCTTTCTTGTTTGCCGTGGCTCACTTGAGTGTCTCTGAGATTCTGCCTTTGGCGACTTTGGGTGCGGTTTTGGGGTTTGTGTACACGCGATCGCGCAATCTCCTCGCTCCTATGCTTCTCCACAGTCTTTGGAACAGCGGTACTCTCCTGAGTCTGTTTCTTTTGGGCGGCGGCGCGAGTTAATTCGGACGGTTGTTAATAATTGTGAATTAATCGGTTTTTTTTGACAGCGATCGTCAGGGCGATCGACTCTTGCCATAAATAGCAGTAGGCTGCTCGGTGCGCCCCTGATATCTAGTCCGGTAAAATAACTGGAATTTCATTAGGGGCGGGTTCACCCTAATCTGTAATATCAGCCACCGATCCAGATCGACCCGCCCCGGTTCCTTACTTTAGCGGAAAAACAGGGTTTAACATGGAAGTAATATCTTGTCGGCTGATGATTGAGAGACTTACCCGGGCGATCGTACCAAGCGGAAGTTGACAATCCGGCTAATTTATAGCTAAATTTTAATTTAGGATGAGGCTTAAACCCAATGAGCAATTTGAACAGCCGCAAGTTAGAGGGAACGCCGAGTTGGATGCGTTTCGCACCCTACGCAGCCTTGGGCATTTTAATATTTTCTCTCAATTCAGGCAGCGAACTCAATTATTTCTTGAGAGGCTACTTGGTGATTCTACAGGCTCAAGTCGGTATAGTTCTGCTGTATTTTGCGATGTCTAAGTTTCGCAAAAACCCAAATAAATGAGTAAAAATTAGTAAGATTACTTAGGTCGATCCTTTAAGGTCGCGCATTAAAAGTAGATCGCAGAAGTAAAAATAAAAAACTGGGGAAAGTAAAAATGGTAAAAGATAAAACCGTAGCAGTTGTGTTAGCTTTCTTTGTAGGAGGTTTCGGAGTTCACAAATTTTATTTGGGCAATAACTTAGCAGGGGTATTATACTTGCTATTTTCTTGGACATTAATTCCGTCAGTGATCGCATTTTTCGATTTTATCGGCCTGCTGCTGATGTCGGAACAAGCTTTTCAGGTTCAGTACAATGGCGGCACGTTGCCGTCTGGGTATGCCCTCAGAGCAGCAAAAGATGTAACAGGGGCGATCGGCGAATTGAAAAAACTTTACGATATGGGCGCAATTACGGCGGAAGAATATGAAGAAAAACGCCAAAAATTGCTGCGAGAATTGTAATTAAGAAGGAAGTTCGGCAACGGATTATGTAACGGATGTAACGGATGTCAGGAAGAAGGAAGTTCGGCAACGGATTATGTAACGGATGTAACGGATGTCAGGAAGAAGGAAGAAGAAAGCCCACTCTCTTAAAAAAGTGGGAGTGAAATAAGTAAGTGTGAGATCACAACTATTATTTAAGGATAAAATTAAAGTGTCTCAAGATTTATACTGGCTGCGTCAAACTCCCAACTGGGTGTGGTATGCTTTTATTCCCTACTTCGGCGGATTGGCGATCGCCTATGCAGGTCAAAAGTCAAATATTCGCAGTTGGATGGGATGGGGTGTTGCCATTACTTTAGCAGCACTAGCGGTATCTTCTTCAACTAATTTGGGTACGATCGTTTGGGTCGCTCAAATTGTTACTGCTTTTAGTTTGAAAAAGCGCTATCTCATCAAAACCGCACCTAGAGGCTTACTGGTTCCTGCAACTGCGACAAATGCCGAAGAACTGGCAAACGTGCGCGGCAAAATAGATATTAATGAGTGTACCAAAGACGATATGGTCAGAATCTTGGGTTTGCCGATCGTCTACGCCAACGATATTGAATCTTTGCAAAATGAGGGCTACATTTTTACCCACGCCGAAGAGTTATCAGAAATAGCCGGAGTTCCCGAAAGTCACGTCAGACGCATCGCCCCGATGATTTGTTTTAGCTACAATTATCAAAAAGAATTGCAGTTTACTTGGAAACGGTTAAATATTCTTTCGCCGGAAGAGTTGATAGAAAACGGTTTAGATCGGGTTGTTGCCGAAAAAATAGTTAGAGAAAGGCAGAGAAAAGGCGCTTACAAATCAGTTGTCGAAGTCAAGCGGCGGACGGGACTGCCTTTCGATTCATACCGCCATATTTGTTAATTGGCCGTTGTTAGCACAAACAACTTATGACAACACAATTAGACTTTGACCGACAAAAATTGTATGATACAGATTACCTGAGATGGATTGAAACCACTGTGGAAAAGTTGCGGGTTCGTGACTATTCAAACATGGACTGGGAAAATCTGATTGCAGAAATAGAAGACATGGGGCGAAGTGAACGCCGGAGTTTAGAAAGTAATCTGGTGGTAATTCTCCTGCACTTGCTCAAGTGGCAATTTCAACCGGATCAAAGAAGCGGTAGTTGGAAAGGCAGCATTCTGGAACATCGCAGACGCATTCGCAAATCTCTGAAAGATTCCCCCAGTCTCAAACCCTATCTTGAAGAGGTCTTAGTTGAATGTTATGCGGATGCAGCAGAACAAGCAAGTGCTGAAACTGGATTGTCTTTAGAAACGTTTCCGAAATTATGTATGTACACTGCGGCCGAGGTTCTAGATTCTGACTTTCTGCCCGATTTTATGCCTGATGAGATGATTCAAGGGTAGCATGGCAAAAAAACTCGATCGCCTCCTGGTAATTGACATTCAATGCACCGGCTGGCAAAAATCTCCCCCAGAAGGCGGGCTCAGCGAAATTATAAAAAAAGTATTTATCCTCTTGACATTTACACAAAAAAATGATATTTCAATATATTGTGAAACTCCTACTTTTCCTTAGCATCAACTCCAAGCCGGGGTAAGTTTTCAAGACTCTGCCTTAAATATCAGTGGTATTCTATCAGAATTATTATTGAAACGGAAAACGACACAATAGTAGCAGTACCACTAACATCACACTTATGTCTGACTCTCCTCCATCCCCAATCTCCCCAGAAGCCGCACCGGAAAGTGCTGCTACCGAAAACCGCAGTTCCAAAACTCGGCAACTGTTGGGCATGAAAGGGGCCGCTAGCGGGGAAACTTCCATCTGGAAGATTCGCTTGCAACTGATGAAACCGATTACCTGGATTCCCCTGATTTGGGGCGTGGTGTGCGGGGCGGCCTCTTCTGGAAACTATGTTTGGAATCTAGAGAATTTCTCGATCGCAGCAGCTTGTATGTTGATGTCAGGGCCGTTGCTGACCGGCTACACTCAAACTTTGAACGATTTTTATGATCGAGACATCGACGCCATTAACGAGCCCTACCGTCCAATTCCCTCCGGGATTATCTCGATTCCCCAAGTAGTAACGCAAATTTTGGTATTATTAGCCGCTGGCATTGGGGTGGCTTATGCTCTAGACTTGTGGGCGGGCCATGAATTCCCGATAATGACTGTTTTGACTCTCGGCGGCGCGTTTCTAGCTTATATCTACTCTGCGCCCCCGCTGAAACTCAAGCAGAATGGCTGGTTGGGAAATTATGCCTTGGGTGCTAGCTACATTGCCCTGCCTTGGTGGGCTGGTCAAGCTTTGTTTGGTACACTAGATCCCACGATTATGATTTTGACCCTGTTTTACAGTTTGGCAGGGCTGGGGATTGCGATCGTTAATGATTTCAAAAGTGTTGAGGGCGATCGGCAATTAGGGTTAAAATCTTTGCCAGTGATGTTTGGCATCAGCACTGCAGCTTGGATTTGCGTGTTGATGATCGACATCTTTCAAGCTGGGATTGCAGGCTACCTGATCAGCATCCACCAAAACCTTTACGCTGTCATTCTGCTGCTGCTGATAATTCCCCAAATTACTTTTCAGGATATGTACTTTTTGCGTAATCCCCTGGAAAATGATGTTAAATATCAGGCAAGTGCTCAGCCTTTCCTGGTTTTGGGTATGCTGGTAGCAGCCTTGGCACTGGGTCATGCGACTTAAGCAGAGTTTTGAGGTTTGAGTTAAAAAATTTTGAATTCAAAAAATCTAATTCACTTCTCAAAAAAATACCAAGCTCTGCAACGTTAAGAAAAGTTTTGAATTTTGAGTGGTGAATTAAAAAGTTTTTAATTCAAAAAACCTAATTCAAGGCAGCGTGTTATTCAAGAAAAAATGTTGAATTAAAAATTAAGAATTTAAGAAAGCTAGCTTTTTTAATTTTTAATTTTTAATCGGACTTGATGAGGTTTGAAGGTCTGAACGTGGCAGAATTTTTCTCAAATATCAAAGATACATTGAGCAAAGTCACTAACGCAATAAGCGGTAATTCCGATCGAGAACCGCCGAAGGCTGCGAAGGGCAATAAGCTCAACTCGCCGGAATCCGAGGCGGAATTTTATACACGGACAAGGGATGAGCGATCCGAGTATGTGGTATCAGAAGATTCTGCGCCTCTAGAAGAGTCAGAATATTTAGAGTCAGAATATTTAGAGTCAGAATATTTAGAGCCAGAATACGCTCGATATCCAATAGTCAATCGCAATTGGCAAGGGTTGAAGCGCTTAATTGCTTGGTTGGAAATTGAACCTCAAGTTACCAGCTTGCAAACCAAGGGAAAAGAATTGTTGCGGCCGGGATTAAGTTTGCTGGGAACTAAATCACCCCAAAAATCGGATAGTAGCGAATTGCCGGAAAATAGCGCATCGCCGAACACCCAACTGCAGATAAATACGGCACTACAGGAAAATAGCGCACCGCAGGAAAATACTAAAAAACGTATCCCCCGCCGCCCTAGATTTTGGATAAGTTTAGGTGTGGCAAGTATAGGCGGGGGCGCTTTAATCTACGGTTTATGGATTTTGTACACCTTAGACAAAGGTTTGCCAGATGTTAACGATTTGTCCGCCTTTAACCGCGACGGGACACTGACAATTAAGGCGGCCGATAATACGATTTTGTTGCAGTCGGGGCCTGCAACTAGAGATAAACTGAAACTTCAAGAAATTCCCGAACTGTTGGTTAAAGCTTTTATTGCCATAGAAGACCGCCGTTTTTACCAACATCGCGGGGTGGATTATCAAGGTATTGTGCGATCGATTGTTTCTAATTTGATAGCGAGAGATTTAGTGCAGGGCGGCAGTACAATTACGCAACAATTGGCTCGCGTTGTTTTTCTTAATCAGGAAAGAAGTATTAAGCGGAAGGTTCGGGAAGCTCTTTTAGCTCAGAAAATAGAGCGTGAGTTGAGTAAAGACCAAGTTTTAGAAAGATATTTAAATCTGGTTTATTTGGGTTCGGATGCCTACGGAGTGGCAGATGCAGCTTTGGTTTTCTTTAGCAAAACAGTCGATAAATTAACTTTGGCAGAGATGGCAACTTTGGCGGGTTTGCCGCCGGCACCGAGCGAATATTCGCCTTTGGTTAATCCGGATATTGCTAAGAAACGCCGCAATCTTGTGCTGCAACAAATGCAGCAAGCGAATGTAATTACAGAGGCTCAGGCGATGGCGGCGATGGCGGAACCTATCGCCGTTAAACCAAGTCCGCCGAAGCGATTTAAAGTAGTCGCACCTTATTTTGCTAGTTACATTCGGAAGGAATTGCCACGCTATGTTTCTGAGGATGCTTTGGAAGCTGGCGGTTTGACTGTCGAGACGACGGTGGATTTGAAGTGGCAGAAAATAGCGGAACAGGTTGTTAAAAATGCGATCGAAGTTGATGGCCGCAGTCAGGGCTTTGAACAGGCCGCTTTAGTTTCTATGGACACTAAGACTGGGGAAGTTAAGGCGCTGGTAGGAGGTGGAAATTTTAAGGAAAGTGAATTTAACCGTGCTACGCAGGCTTTGCGGCAGCCCGGATCGACGTTTAAAGGGTTGGTTTATGCCGCGGCGATGGCGGCTGGTTTTTCTCCATATGACGGTTACGAAGACGAACCAATTATTATCGACGGCTATCAACCAAATAATTATGGCAAAAAATTTAGCGGTTGGCGATCGATCTCGGATGCTTTGACACGTTCGGTGAATGTCGTAGCTGTGAAGGTGTTGATGGATGTGGGGTTTGAACCGGCGATCAAAGTAGCCAACGATATGGGAATTAAGTCGAAATTGAGTCCGATTTATTCCCTAGCTTTGGGTTCTTCGGAGGTGAATTTGCTGGAGTTAACCAATGCTTACGGTACTTTAGCCGCGCAAGGGAATTTTATTGAAGCCCACGGAATTAAGCGGGTGATTAATCAGCGGGGAGATGTGATTTATCAGGCTAATTTTAAACCGAAGCGGGTTTTGGATAAGGATAGTGCTGCGATTACTACTTGGATGTTGGAGGGCGTTGTCCAAGACGGTACGGGGGGGCCTGCTGCTTTAAACGATCGCGCTGTAGCAGGCAAAACTGGTACTTCGGAAAATGTCAGGGATTTGTGGTTTATTGGTTACATTCCACAGGTTGTGACTGGGGTTTGGCTAGGGAATGATGATAATTATCCCACCTGGGGAACTAGCGGTACGGCGGCGTATAATTGGCGCGATTTTATGAGTCAAGCTGTTAAGGGAATGCCGGTTGAGAAGTTTCCGAAGTTGCCGGAGTTGGAGGGCCGCAAAGGCAGTATTAAGCCCAAACCGGTGGAGCCTAAGAGGATTATTCGGGGGATGATTGTGAATGAGGATGGTGCGATCGTACCTTACAATCCCAATCCTCAACCCCGGTATCGCGAGTGGCAAGAACCTGCTTATCAAGAACCTGCTTATCAAGAGCCTGCTTATCAAGAACCTGCTTATCAAGAACCTGCTTATCAAGAACCGGGATATTAAACTCTCGGTTTGGAGTAAGGGTTTTAGTTTTTTTTCAATTGCTTTAGCCTCACCATAAAAAATCCGTCCATGTGATGTGTGTGCGGCCAGACTTTCACCCATCCTTCGGGTGATGGCTGTACGGGTAAATCAATTGTTGGCGGTTCGATTTGCCAGTGAGGATTGCTGTCTAAGAACGATCGAATAACTGTTTCATTTTCCAAGGGATGAATTGTGCAAGTTGCATAAACTAATACGCCGCCGGGCTTGACAAAAGTCGCTGCATTTGCGAGCAATTCCGATTGCAGTTGAGATTGTTGTTGAATGTTTTCGGGCGTGTGATGCCACCGGGCGTCGGCGCGGCGGTGGAGGGTTCCGAGGCCAGAACAAGGTGCGTCTAGTAAAACTCTGTCTGCGAGGTTAACAAACTCTGGGAAATGGCGGCTGTCTCCGGTATGAATTTTAATGGATTTCATCTTGAGTCTGTCTGCATTTTCTTTAAGTTTTTTGAGTCTGCTGGCGGTTTTGTCGCACGCATAAATTGTGCCTTCATCCTGCATTAATTCGGCGCTGTGGGTGGTTTTTCCCCCCGGCGCGGCGCAGGCGTCGATAATGGTTTCCCCTGGCTGGGGCCCTAGTAAATGGGTGACTAATTGAGCGCTGCTGTCTTGGATTGTCCACCAACCTTCGCTGTATCCGGGGAGGTTTTGAATTGCGCCGATGCTGCCATTTAGTCTTAATGCTTGTGGCAAGTGTGGGATTCTGCTAGTTGAGATGTTTTGGGATTTGAAGGCAGCTTCGATTTGGGCGATCGAGCTTTTTAAGGGATTAATTCTCAGGTCAATTGTGGGGGATTGGTTGAACCATTCACAGAGTTGTTCGGTTTCGGTTTCGCCTATTTGTTCGATCCACAATTTTACCAGCCATTCGGGGAAGCTGTGCAGAATTCCTAGGCGTTCGACGGTTGATTTATAATTCGTAACTGTTAATGGGTTTAAGTTGTTATCTGTTAAACGGATGTATTGGCGCAACAAACCGTTGACAAAACTGCTGAGTCCTGAAAATCCGTTTTCTTTTGCTAGTTGAACGGTGGTGTTGACGGCGGCGGAGGGGGGAATATGGTTGAGATATTCGAGTTGATATAAGCCTAAATGTAAGATGGTGCGGAGTTCGGGCGGTTGTTGGGAGGATTTCTTTGTGGCTAGTTTGTCGATGATGAAGTCGATCGATCGCATTCTCCTGACGCTACCGTAAACTAATTCTGTCACTAAACGCCGATCGAGGTCGTTGAGTTGAGAATTGCTGAAAGCGCGATCAAGGGCGGCATCTGCGAATGCACCGCGGCGGTGGACTTCGCGGAGTGCGAGAAAAGCTATTTGGCGGGGATTTTGCATAACATATTACATAAAAGGACTTACACAATGTTAAGTGTATAGTGTAAATTGCTGCTTATCTAAATTATTGCAAGTTTAGTTTTCAGCTTGTTCGGGTTTTGTTGAAACTAACGGTTCTAATAAATTGCGTTCTTCGATCGCAAGTTCTAGCAAAACTCGTCTGTCGCCCTTGGTTTCCTTATAGCGGACAGCCGCTTTCAGCAGGCGGATGGGAATTTGGAATTGTTTGTAGTTGCTGGTTGGTTCTCGCCACAATTCTAACCAAGTGCGTGCGGCTTGGTCGCTTACCATTTCTGACATTAGCAGGGGGATATTTCCCACAATTCCCTGTCCTAAGACTGAGAGATATTCGTATTTTTTGTAAACTGCAATCAGGCTGGTGATGCGAGTTTGAGATATCGGTATATCGTGCGTGTTGATGAACAGGTTGCGGATAATTAAATCGGCATCTTCTGCATAAGCTTCCTCGTCTGGTTCTAGGCGTTGGAATGCGTCGTATAACGCGCCGATACCTGCATTCCAATGATTTAATCCGAGAAGGGCAATAGCGCGGTTGAACAAGGCATATGAAGATTGATCACCAAGTTCGATCGCTTTGTCGCAAGATATTAAAGCTTCTTCATAGCGTTTGAGGTTTTTGAGTACATTGCCTCGTAAAACCCAAGCCAACTGATAATTGACATCAAGTTCGATCGCCCGATCGTAATATACTAAGGCTTCTTCATAGCGTTTGAGGTCGTCGAGTACATGACCTCGCTGAACCCAATTCCACTTATCATTGGGGTCAAGTTCGATCGCGCGATCAAAAGATACTAAAGCTACATCGTAGCGTTTTAAGTTGTTGAGTACAATGCCTCGGAAAGCCCAAGCCCACCGATCATTGGCATCAAGTTTGATCGCCCGATCGTAAGATTCTAAGGCTTCTTCATAGCGTTTGAGGTTTTTGAGTACATTGCCTCGTAACACCCAAACAGGCGAATCATTGGCATCAAGCTCTATCGCCCGATCGTAAGATTCTAAGGCTTCTTCATAGCGTTCGAGGTAGTTGAGTACATTACTTCTGGTAGCCCAAGCCCACTTATAATTGGCATCAAGTTCGATCGCCCGATCGTAAGATTCTAAGGCTTCCTCATAGCGTTGGAGGTTGTCGAGGACATCCCCTCGCTGAACCCAAGCCCACGGATCATTCTCGTCAAGTTCGAGCGCCCAATCGTAAGATTCTAAGGCTTCTTCATAGCGTTCGAGGTTGTTGAGTACATCACCTCGCATACGCCAAGCCCACTGATAATTGGCATCTAGTTCGAGCGCCCTATCGTAAGATTCTAAAGCTTCTTCATAGCGTTTGAGGTTGTCGAGTACATCGCCTCTGCTAGCCCAATCCCACGGATCATCCTCGTCAAGCTCGAGCGCCCGATCAAAGGATTCTAAGGCTTCTTCATAGTGTTTGAGGTTGTTGAGTAGATAACCTCGCTTAGCCCAATGCCACGGATCATACTCGTCAAGTTCGATCGCCATCTCGTAGGATACTAAGGCTTCATCATAGCGTTTAAGACTTTCGAGTACATCGCCTCGATTCGCCCAAGCCCTCGCATAATTGGAGTCACTTTCAATAGCCTTATCTAAACATTCTAATGCTTCATCGTAGCGTTCCAGGCTATTTAAACAGCGTCCCTTTTCTCCCCAATCCCTTGCCTCGCCGCGACTTGCTACCAATTTTTCCGCATATTCTAAAGCTGAAACATAGTCTTTCTGTTCAATACAATTTTCAATTTCATCAAAATAAGCCTTCAGACGCGGGTCTTCCTCATTTCTCTCAATAGCCTCCAGCGCCCGCGTATAATATTCTCGTTCCATGACAGCATCAGGTGGAATCGGTTTCAAACCTGGCCGATACATAAAATGACTTTCTTTCTCCGCCAAATCAACATCCGCCATCCTCAATCCCAATCGCTGCTGCAACTCTTGCCGCGTATACCAAACCCGAATAAAATCCACAATTAATCGAATCGGTTGATTGCGCTGCTTCTTTACCTCCAGACAAAAACGCATCAATGGTTCCCGCAATTCATACCAAGACTCTCGTCCTATTTCTTCAGTTTTGACATAACCCTTATCTCGCAAATCTTTAAGTTGGCTAGATACAGTTCGCTGCTCGATAAAACAGCGTTTAGCAATTTCTTTGACTGGTGCGCCCCCCCCTCTATCGCACAAAAAATCAACAATTTTTCGCTGCTGATTTGATAGATATTTCATCCGATCCTGATAGTAAGGCGTGAGGCTATCCAGCATTTCCATAAACGGTTCTACCAGTTTATCGAGCGATTCTGGAGTCATCAGAAAATCAGAAAAAATAATATAGACGCGAGGATTGCCACCAGAAAGGTAATGCACAACTTTAATGCGATCTCGCCCTGTGGGAGTTTGAATAAAAGATGCTAAATCATTATTTCCTTTTAAGTTGGCAATATGATTTAATAAAGCTACAGCATCATCGAGCTTAAACTCATCTAATTCATGTAAATCAAAAAAATCATAAAAAGGATTATTAGAGAGCTTGACTCCATCAAACAAGCTTTGTGATGTTGCCAAAAGTGTCAAAAATGAATAATTTTGAATATACGCCCTCAACTGCTTCTGCCCGAAATCCCCCAAGCCGCTAAACACGTCCTCTAAATTTTCGACAATCAACAACAGCACCCGCTTGCCAACAAAGTCTCTCAGCAATTCTGCGGCCTTAAATTCAGCTTGCTCCGGCGACAAATCATAAAGCTTTTCAACATCATTCTTTAACTGAGCTTCATATTCTGGCTTATATTCTTTAGCAATTGCCCGGAATATTCCCCGCAATAAATCCAAAAAAGACGCAATACTATGCCACTCTTCTTCGTGCAGCCACGCAATTAGCAATTTATCCTGCAAATCTTCCATCTTAGCTACGCGATTATAAATCAGGGAAACCAAGTGCGTTTTGCCCATGCCACGCGACCCTATTAGTAGTTGAAAATGCTTGTTATCTGTTAGCGCGCTCACCCGAATTAGCTTTACTAAATGTTCTGCCAGTGCGTGACGCTGTACTAAGATAGCTTCCAGGGTTTCTGGTGATATCAAGCTAGGAGTAAATTGAGAGATAAATGTATTTTTCATAATATCTATTGGGTTTAACTGGTTCCCAGGCACAGCCGGGGAACCGATATCTAGAGGCTCTGCGTCGTCGGTTGCGGAGGAAAACAGGAGGCAGAGCCTCCGGATCAGCCTCCCCAGGCAGAGCCGGGAAGGAGAAAATGCTTGTGAGACAAGGCTTTTATAATTTATACGTCTAATTTACCATAAATTTTAAAAATATACGTTAGTTTTGTTGTACATTTTTTAAAGCAGTGTTAGACTGCCCTTAACAAGCAAACAAGCGCCCCTAGCTGTTACTAGAGACGCTTTCGATCGCTTGTTTTTTTCAGAGCGACTGGCTGCAACCATAAACGCTCGTCAAGTTCCCATTTTTACGGTCTTTGTACAGACCAAGGAGTTTATATGTCTGATTTTAGCACCAACCAAGTCATTCTGGTTTCTACGGCTCCAACTGATTCGGCAACACCGCCTGAAACTGGAGGTTTCATGCCTTTACTGATGTACGGAGGAGTTGCAGTAGCCGTGATTTTTGCGATGGCTTACTTTTCCCAAACTTTGCTCAACTCGATTACTCAGTTGACCAAAACCCTGAACAAAAAACACAAATAATCACTGGTTCCCTGGTTCCCGGGCTCTGCCTGGGAATCGATATCCAGAGACTCTGCCTCCCAAGTCTTAGACTCGCGGGAGGCAGAGTCTCCAAATCTACCTCCCCAGGCGGAGCCGGGGAACAAAAAAAAATATAAAAAATCTTCTTTAAGACTTGTTAGAATACACAAAACTTCATACTTTCCCCAACACTGGATGACCTTTTTCAACGCCTCCGAACCCCTAATCCGCTGCAAACAGGAACATCTCGACGTACAAGACCGCGAAGGCCTGTTGCAACTCCGCTGGCAAATTGGAAATATTACTCTTTTCTCAGGACTTTATACCCGCATCGACCAAACTTTTCTGCTTTGGGGTTTGGTGACAGGGGGGATTTTTTTTACCGCTCAGTTTTTCCCCATCAGTTGGAGCTTTCAGGCGATTCTGTGGTCAACTTTGACTTTAGTTGGCACTGCGGGAATGGCTGTTTTGACTTTGTTTTGGGTAAGAGTCGAGCGAGTTAGCTGGATTCTTTACTCTTGGGCGATTTTGATGATAACTGGTTTGGTTTTGACGGATTGCAGTATTTTTGCCGGTTGGGGAGGTTTGTTGCTGCACCTTTGCGATTTGTGGTTGGGGTTGAGCGCGATCGGCTATTTGTTGACGGGACTCGGTTTGCGATCGCGCACTTTTCTCCTGATTGGACTAACTCATTTATTTAGCATCCCTCTATTAACTTTTGTTGCACCTTGGCAATATCTAACCACAGGAATAATTATGGCGGGCTGTTTGTTGTTATTGTCCGAATTGCAGTGGGATATGCGATCGCCGATCGACAATAGTTTGCTAAGCGCAGAACAGAAAGAATTTAATAGAAGTCAACAGCAACTGCGACAGAGTGGCGCGATTGTATCCAAATAAATCACAAATGTAAAGAATTCTGTACGAGTGCTGACACTTTCCACAAATCGTACACAATAGTAAAGATACAGCATAAATAAAAAACAAACTTTAACCAGAACAGGTGTTTTGCTGTTTTACCTGTGAATCGCCAACATTAGGGGAACGGTGTCCGGGAGGCGACTGGCTAACAATGCTGTACTTGCGACCATAAAAGTTAATTCCGGTTGAGAGTAGTTGTTAAAACAAAAAAAGTGGTGCAGGGTTTTTACCGTTTCCCCTGCTTCGCAGTCTCTGAGGAGAGGCTAAACCCTCTACTAGAACAGCCCGACGAGATTGACACAGGTTTTGACAGTTGCTCAGACCGATTTTTGAGTTCAGTGTTTAAGAAAATTGAGGAAATGCTCGCTGACGAGCATTGCAGGACTTAGGATTAAATAAGTCCTGCTTTAGTTTAGAAAATTTAAGTTCTGTTTTACTCTGACGTGCGTTTTTGCAATATTTCCCTTACTTCCATTAAAATCTGGCCCAACATATTTTTGCCGCTGCCATCTTTACCGCAACCCCAATAGTAATCAACAGGGGAATTTTCGACTATTTCCTCATCCGCTGTAGCAAGTAAAATTTCTCTAATTTCAGGATGAGTTTCAAATTTGCGGAGTACGGCTTTTCGCATGATATCATCTTTTACTTCTTCCCAATCTTTGCGGAGGGGACGAGAGCGATCGCGCCCCATTTGTGCGGCATCTTTCGGCGTTTTTGCTTGGCGAATTTGGTCACAATGAGCCGTTTTGGGAAACTTGTGTGCTTGAAAATAATGTTCAGTAGTTGGCCAATATTCTCCGTCTAACTCGAATCCATGACTGGAAAAATTAGAAAAACAGCCGTATTCGCTGCGAGTGCTGTAAAAGTAGATAGTCATAATGTCTGCGATTTCAACCGCCCTAATAATTTTGGTCAACCGTCAGTTTTACCTCTCTTGATTCTGCACTATCTTCAACCGCACATCAATATCTTCAAGATGGGAACCAATGTAAGACAGCAGGGCATAGATAAATACGATCACCCCTACCATTTCCAAAATTTCCTCAACACAAACCATCAAACCGTATATCAAGTTTCGTTTAGTTACCGCATCTGCATAATAGCCAGTAACCATTTCCATGCCAAGTGCTCCACCCACATATATACTGCCTGCTAGTAAGAAAAAGTTCCTTGTTTTCCGGGGTAGGTGCCGGAGAAACTTGAGATAAGCCAGCGCAGTAACCCCAACAAAAATCGCCCCCGGAATTACCCAAATGAAGTAAAAAATTCCCCCTAAATGCAGTGCCTTTCGCAAGTCGTTAATAATTAATATTTCGTGCAGACTCAATATTTCATCTAAAGAAAAAAATACAAACATGAACGCCAGCGCTTTCCAGTGCCCAAAATACCGATCGCCCTGCTTCTTCTTAGCACTAGCAATAATACCTAGCAAAATCGCGCAAAACAGCAAAGTAAATGACGAGTACCACGAAGGATAATTTATTTCTTGGTCTAAGTTAAACAAACTAATCCAGCGTTCTTTATAGTTAAAACCGTAGCGCAGGACTTGTACGATGCAACCAGCAACAGCAAAGAAGAGCACCCAAATGCTGAGAGAGAAGGCAACTCTCTTCGGCGAAACAGAAATAAGGAATTTCATCAAGTTTTTGATAAACTAGAACAAGCAAAATCAAACTATAAAGTAAAAAGTCAAAAATCGCAAGAGCGGCGCAATCCGCCACCTCGGATTTTTATCTACAAAAAATCACCAATCACTGACAATGCACGTTCAAATTGAAACCTTCACTGTCCGCAAGCGGTTTGCCCTTACCATCAGCCGCGGTACAACAGCCCAAAGTACGAATTTATGGGTAAAATTAGCACACGAAGGCATCGAAGGTTGGGGAGAAGCATCGCCCTTTTCCACAGGTTCTCGGCCCCAAACTACCGAAATTCTGCTAGTCGCATTGCAGGAAGTTGCACCGCTGCTAGAAAAGTTTACTCCCTTCGATCGCCAAAAAATCGAACAAGTATTAACAGAGGTAAACTTACCCTCAGCCGCCCGCGCCGGTATAGACATGGCAATGCACGACTGGCTGGGCAAAAAAGCAGGCTTGCCGCTGTGGAAAATGTGGGGATTAGATCGATCGCGCATCGTCCCCACCTCCGTCACAATCGGCATTAATTCGCCGTCTGGTGCAAGAGAAAGAGTGCACGATTGGTTTGGCAAAGATGCGACAGATCCAGCAACCATCAAATACCGCGCCGTCAAGGTTAAATTAGGAAATCCCGAAGGAATCGAAGCCGACAAAGCTATGTTAACAGCAGTGCTAGACGAGGCACCCGCTAACATTAAAATCAGTGTAGATGCTAACGGCGGTTGGAGTTTAAAAGATGCAGCAGAGATGTGTCACTGGCTGGAAAAATACCAGATAAATTATGTCGAACAGCCGCTTTCACCCCTCGCCGATATGAATGAATTCTCAGAACTGTACCGTCAATCGCCCCTGCCAATTTTTGCTGATGAAAGTTGCTTTAATAGTTCCGATATACCCAAGTTAGCGCAGTGCTTCCACGGCATCAATATCAAAATGATGAAGTCAGGCGGATTGACCGAAGCAATGCGGATGATTCACACAGCCAAAGCCTGCAATTTGCAAGTAATGTTCGGCTGCTATTCAGATAGCGCGATCGCAAATACAGCAGCAGCACAACTTTCACCGCTAGCTGACTATTTGGATTTGGACAGTCACTTAAATTTATTAGACGATCCTTTCACCGGTGCGATCGTCGAAAATGGGTGTTTGCTGCCAAACGGGCGATCGGGATTGGGAGTGCAGCGAGTTGAGATTGTAGAATAGAAGTCTCGTTAAACAGTTGACAGTTGACAGTTGACAGTTGACAGTTGACAGATAAAAATAAATCTGGAGATAGTATGATACCAGTAGAATCAATTGGACAGGGAATCGATCGAGAAGCCAAGCTTTTCTTTGAAGAACACAAGCCGCCGACTGATTTAATTTTTGATGATGGTGCAGAAATGGAAAGCAACCGCCACCGTATAGCAATGACCGTTTTAATCCGTTCTGTAGAACAAGGTTTAGCTAACCGCAACGATTTTTTTGTCGGTGGCAATATGTTTATTTATTACAGCGCTAAACAGATTCGGAATCAGGATTTCCGAGGCCCGGATTTTTTCGCTGTGTTGGGTGTTGACAGCAATACTTCCCGACAAGGGTGGGTAGTTTGGGAAGAAAACGGACGTTACCCGGATGTGATTGTGGAACTGCTGTCGCCGTCAACGGCAAATCAGGATACAGGCAAAAAAAAGGATATTTACGAGCAGGTTTTTAGAACTCCTGATTACTTTGTTTTCGATCCTTTCGCTCCGAATTCTTTGCAAGGATGGCGTTTAGATGCCAGCCGGCGCTATCAGCCGTTAGTGCCCAACGAGCGGGGTTGGTTGTGGTGCGAAACGTTAGGTTTTTGGTTGGGCACTTGGGAAGGAATTGTCGATCGAGAAACAGCAACTTGGGTGCGTTTTTTCGATGAATCTGGCAATTTAGTTTTGTTGCCGGAGGAAGCCGCTCAACAACAAGCCGAAGCCGCTCAACAGCAAGCGGAACAGGAACGCCAGCGAGCCTCGCGACTAGAGGCCAGATTGCGAGAATTGGGAGAAGATCCGAATGATCTTACCCTGAACCAAAATCGCAGCTAACACCCAATCGATTTTAGATTTTAGATTTTAGATTGAAGCTAAAATCTAAAATCCCCCATCTCACAAGTAAATCAATGACTAAAAACTATCCGATCAAAAATGGCCAAGTTGCAATCCTGCTGCACGAGGGAATTCTCGGTTCTTCCGGGAAAACAGGTTTAGCATTTTTGCGCTACAGCGAAGCACAAATTGTAGCAGTAATAGACCGCCAATGTGCCGGACAATCTTTACCTGAATTAACTCGCCTTCCTCAACAAGTACCGATAGTTGCTTCCGTTGCAGAAGCACTGCAATTTGCGCCGGATATTCTGCTAATTGGTATCGCTCCTTCCGGCGGGGTTTTGCCTGCGGAATGGCTGCCAGAAATTAATCAAGCGGTAGCAGCAGGTTTGTCAGTTGTCAACGGTTTGCACGCGAAACTTGCACCTTTGATAACAGTTCAGTTAACCGAAAATCAATGGATTTGGGACGTGCGTCAGGAACCGAAATCTGTCGGTGCGATCGCCTCTGCTGCTGCGGCTAAATTAAGTTGTCGCCGCGTGTTAACCGTCGGCACAGATATGAGTGTTGGCAAAATGTCAACCAGTCTGGAACTCAATCGCACTTGCTTGCAGCGGGGTTTGCGTTCCAAATTTTTGGCAACCGGACAAACTGGTTTAATGATCGGAAATGAAGGCCTTCCTTTGGATGCAGTGCGAGTTGATTTCGCCGCTGGTGCTGTCGAACAAATGGTGATAAAATTGGGTTCTGAATGCGATATTCTGCACGTAGAAGGGCAAGGTTCGCTATTGCATCCGGGTTCGACGGCGACTCTGCCGCTGTTGCGGGGTTCGCAGCCAACTCACTTAATTTTAGCGCACAGAGCCGGCCAAACTAGCATTCGCAATCACCCGCACGTATCGATTCCCAGGTTATCAAAAGTGGTTGAATTGTACGAAATGGTTGCTGCCGCTGCGGGTGCTTTTTTAGGGGGAAAAGTGAGCGCGATCGCCCTCAACACTCATCACTTAAATGAGGCAGATGCGCTGTTAGCAATAGCTGAAGTTCAAGCAGAAACGGGATTGCCTTGTACCGATGCCGTAAGGTTTGGCGGGGAGGTTTTGTGGGAGGCGATCGACAGTTGATCTGCTACAATCAACACCAACCAGCAAATAGCTACATAAAACTATGACACCAAGCATTCAAGCAAAAACACTGACCCTGCACGATGTCAAAACAAAATTTAACTTCCAACTTTGTGAAGACGAGCAATTCTTCCGGGAGTGGATTGACGATTTACCTGAAATTACTGATGAAGAAAAGCGATATTTAGACAAAGTAAAGGCTGGCTATACTAACAGTGCCAACCACTCCATGATAGAAGATACCGTGAAAATGGTGGTACTTGCTCCATTGCTATTTTTAGCAGATTTATACCTGAATCCCTTTCATATAGAAGCCGAAAAATCGGTGGAACTTGTCACCGTGGATGAAGGTATACTTGTCAGAGGAAGTATTGATGTTCTGCTTTTAATTGAATCTTTTTGGGTGGTTGCGCTCGAAGCGAAGCGAGCACAATATTCCGTTGAAGCTGGACTTCCTCAGTTACTATTTTATATGCTGAATGACCCCAGTCCAGAACAAGTAACCTTTGGGCTTTTGACAAATGGCAGCAGTTTTCGATTTATCAAAGTGACCAAACGAGACATACCGCAGTATGCCGTGTCTAAACTTTTCGATATTGGGAGTCAAGGAAACGAACTTTACGAAGTTTTTCGCATTTTGAAGCGACTAGCTGGTATAATTGCGAGTAACACATCTTCTACTTAAATACATAATAAGGCTGTGGACAACTCAAACTAAACGAGACAGCCAACAAAAATCACAATGAATGAAAATTCTTTGGAGTTGCCGTCTGAATGCGCCATCCGCCCAGCATCAGCTCAAGATATCAAATCAATTAGAAAGTTAGTGTGGAGCGCAAGACTCGATCCAACTCAGTTGCGCTGGGAGCAATTCTGGGTCATCGAATGCGAGGGAAAATTGGCAGCTTGCGGGCAGTTGCGGAACTTTGCGGGCGTGCAAGAATTAGGCAGTTTGGTGGTAGCGAAAGATTGGCGCGATCGAGGTTTGGGAAGCTACCTCACAAAATATTTAATTCAACAAGCTACAGAACCGCTATATTTAGAATGTTTGGGAAAGCGACTCGCATCATTTTATACTCGCTTTGGCTTCGTAGAAGTTTCCGTACAAGAATTGCCGCAGTCGCTTAAATTCAAGTTCGGTTTGTCTCAATTAGCTAAAACTTTATTCAAAATTCCTGTAACAATTATGCAGTATCAAGCAGGTTGTCTATAATTATGACTTTTATGAATTTAAGATTCTGAATTTATGAATGGATTTTAAGTTCGACCTGTTCAATAATTGGATAACAGGGTGCGATCGACCTGCATCGATCAAAAACTCCTACCGCCTCCTGATATCTGCGTAAGTCTCGATCGCCTATTTTCTATAACTAAAGAGGTAGGTACAAATCAACATCGCATGGCAAAGGCGGGTGAGTGCCCAAGTTGACCGCTTATATCATAGATCCGCTTACGGGCCCCTAATGGCGCACAGAGTGTCAGAAACCGGGTTTTTAGGGGTTTGGTGCGTAAGTCACGGACTAGATATGTATGGATATTCCGGATTGGGCGATGGAGACTGCGTAAGTTCATAATTCACTGTTGGCGGTAGTCCAGTTGGCTATATTGGCACAGCTACCAGCCTGATATTTAGGCAGCAACCTTTGCAAAATCGTTGCAGGCAGGGGGGAAAGTGTCCTGTGCCAGTACCAGACTCGGAAAGTGGACTGGCGATCGCACCAAAGACATTGGACTCCTGGCAAATTAGTAAGTGTAAAGCAAGTGAGTCACAACCCAATCAAAAAATTCAACCCAAAAATTAAACCCAAAAATTACAGATATTCACAGCAGCAGTAATGCGGAATCAGAGAATCTCTAATGTAGCTAACAACATCTACCCTTGAGGTAAATCCCACCAACTGCTCAACCATGAAATCCGTAATTCAATACCTCGGAATTACTGGATTTATACTCCCCGCAACCGCTTCTCAAATCCCCTCAACATTTCAAAAAATCTTGGCCTTTTATCCTGATAAAACTACGGAAGGCAAGAACAATGAAATATCAAGGCAATCAATCAATCTTAACCTAGGAAATGCAGCCTCTCAAATAGCATAAACAGACAATTACACATCCATATATTTTAACACCACAGGAGTAAATATCATGTTCAACGTAGTAAAAGCTTTCGGCTCGATTTTCTCTACCCAAGGATACAGCACAGCTAACAATATGCTCATCAAAAATTACGTCAACACCAATTTCCACTACTTCAACGAAGAAGCTGTCGTCGATGAATCGATTTACCCGAATCAAACAGGTCGCGTCCGCTTCCAAGGTAGCTGGTGGCCCGCACGTTGCGATCGCCAAATCACCCTCACACCGGGAGACACCGTTTTTGTCATCGGCGTTGACAACATCACTCTGTTAGTTTCCCTCGCTCCCGCAGACTAAATCAGAGCATGAACGACCAGGAAATGCAACCTTTTAAATAGCATCTATAGGCGATTAAACTTCCATATATTTTAACACAAAAGGAGTCAACAAAATGTTTAACGTAATAAAAGCTTTCGGTTCAATTTTTTCTACTCACACCTACAGCACCGAAAACAATATGTTAATCGACAACTACATCAACACCAATTTTAACTATTTCAACGAAGAAGCAGTGGTTGATGAATCGATTTACCCGAATCAAACAGGTCGCGTCCGCTTCCAAGGTAGCTGGTGGCCCGCACGGTGCGATCGCCAAATCACCCTCACACCGGGAGACACCGTTTATGTCATCGGCGTTGACAACATCACTCTGTTAGTTTCCCTAGCTCCTGCAAACTAAACTAGAACTCGCTCTAAACCTGTTCACGGTCAGAACCCCGACTTCTTGAAGAAGTCGGGGTTCTGACTATTATGTTTTTTAGTGGCAATTTGGCGATCGCTTCCACTCAACACCTGACGCAAGAGAGCAATATCTGCCTCAGTTTATTTGCCAGTAGAAATATGGAAGATCGCGCTACCATAAAATGGCATTTTTGAGAGCTTGTTTGTTGAGGCGATCGCGGAGTTGAGATTCGCTACTTTCTCCGCTGACTGCTGCTTTTTCTGATGCCTTAGCGATCGGCGGTAGTGGTTCGAGCAGTTTGGCTTGAGCTTCCTGAATTGAAGGGTAATTTTCAGCCCAGGATGAAATCGCTTCTGAAAGGACATCGATCTCATCGAATAAGGGTTCAATTAGCTGGGCTAGTTCGGTTAATTGTTCGGCCGAGAAGAGCGATCGCTGCTGAGTTAATAGTTCGATAAACGAGTCGATATTTTGTTCGGGGAGTGACATCGATTCCCGTTGGATTTTGTTAATTGTTTGGCGAACAAATTCGAGAGACAAATCTAATAAGTGCGCGATCGTCTCTAAATTCATTCCAAACGCTATCATCCGACGAATGGCTTCTAACTTCGCCTGCCGCTTACCTTGTTCGAGTCCTTCTTCTAAGCCTTCTTGCTTGACTTCCTGATAAAATCGAGTTTGTCTGAGTTCGCTTAAATTAAACATGGCGGCAATTTACTCGCGGCTTTTCTCGGGAAGTTTATAGACGATAATTGTTTCGATCAGGTTAATTAAATCGCGTTGAACGGTTGGATCGGACAACTGTTGTCGGGCCATTGCGATCGACTGCCGTGCTTGTTCTGCTGCTGTCTCTGCTGGCTCGATTACCAGTTTAACAACTTTGACTCCCAGCGATCGATCTGCGGCTTCTGGCAATTCATCGAGGTAAATCCGTTGGACGCGCTGACTGGTTAAGAGCTCCTGAAATTGCAGCATCTGTTCGTGTTCGATGCGGCGATTGGGATAGATGACAACGACGCGCCAAGGATTGAGTGGTTTGTATTGTCGCAGATAGAGAAAGAGTTCGCCAAAGATGCGGTAGTACAAGTCGGCATCGGGTTGAAACTGAACTTCAGCTAAGTAAAATGGTTTTTCAGGTTCTTCGGTTTTGGGGAGAAATAACCCGTCGATGCGGAATGCGAGTTGTTTGATTTCGCGGGAGGTGAATTCATAGGCGGCGGCTTCGTCTGGAGAACGATCGATCAGTTCAAAGAAGAAGCTGGGAAATTCCTGAAACAGGCTGTAGAAAATGGTGTCTGTTTTCATGAGTTGTCGATGCGAATCGATGACTTGTGACGAGGGCTTTCATCATAATCTGCTTTCATACTTGCTAGCTTTCCTAATCCAAGCGAATGCGACGAGAAAAACTGCCCAAACCAAAAATTTTTATGAGATCCTTCTGCAACCAAGAGTAAGCCAAAGCCGTGGCAGGAATGTGGCGAAAAAAATTGTCGTCAAAATTACCGTCGTGAGGCACATTTCTTATCCATATAGCTGAATTCGGGCGTAACAAGCTTAGTTGTTTGGAAGAAAAATCTATCTTACCTCTGTGAGTTTCAACAAGAGGGATATAATGTTCGTTAATAGCAATCTCAATCTTATTTTTTGCATTTTCTGGTAATGGTTCTAGGAACCAATCAAATAGGAACCAATCCAAGTAGGGAGGACTGCCAAAAGGTCCTGGATTGGGAGGAGATGCTGAAATCTCGCCCACAAGACGAGCTGGTAACATTGCTGCTATCGGCAGTCCCGGAATTAGTTGCTTAAACCAGGTATTAACAATTAACTGGTAAGCATCAAGCGCTCCTTTGTAAACCTTTTCTGCACGGATATGCAGTCGCTCTAGAGTGTACCCTTGCCCACGCGATTCACACAGAGTTGGATTGATATTAGGCCAAGGATTCTGCAATGCAGACTCACCCAAACTCTGAAGACGGTTAACCTCTTTTCTGAGTTGATTGAGATAGTATTGTTGTTCCTTTATTCTAAAAGAATTGCCTATATCTGGCAGAATAACGTTGCAATTCAACTTAGCTTGTGCTTCAATTTCGGAGAGAGTTGCCTCAATTTGTACTAGGGGAACTTCATCAAGTTCCCACCACTTGAGTGTGGTCAACCTAGAATTTGATCGATATTTGACAATGGCAAGTGCTGCTCGCCACGCAGCTTCGCGAATGAGTGGTTCGCTATCAACTAACAATGTAGGGGATTCTAGTTGTCGTGAAAGGTTTTTGACGAGTTGATCGAGTGTCCAACGCCAAGCCCAAGCTGACTCATGTCCGGGTCGGGAAGTCATGACCCTCGGCCATTTGTACCGCTCCTGCGAGCCAGACCAATTCAAATCCAGGGGCAAATCAACTACGTTTTGTAAATTCTCACTACCTTCATACCAGGCGACTTCGATTCTCGTGCCATGTGTCCGCACACCAATGGGTTTAACTGTACCATCTTGCCGGATTGGAGCGATGAGTTCAGCCAGCGAACCAACTCCTTCGATCCAAGCTTGCATTGCTGTTTGAATTTGCTGTCCGCACTTGCGGGGTGATGGCAGCGGTACCTGTTCATCTCCCCAACGTGTAGTTCCCTCGCGCACAATTTCGGCAGCAAATGCAGGGTATTTTTTCGCGATCGGCACTAATAGTTTTGACACTAGCTCGTGACCAAAAGTTGCTGTAGCAATCGTCAGAGGATATCGCCAATTCTCTAGTTGCTGAGGATCGCTGACCAAATTTTCTACCTTCGATGGGTCGTCTGCTAAGCTTTGCGCTGCAAACCACTCAGTTAAGATTGGCAAAGGGAAGGAAATTATTCCTCTGGAACGCTCAACAACCAACCTAGAATCTAAAAGTGGCTTGAGTGCATCTTTTGTAGGTGCAACATCAGTAGCGCGAATCCGATCGCCTCCACACTCGACACACAGCATTGCCAATCGTTTCAGCAGTTGGTCGCAATTCCTGGGGTCTGCATTTACTTGTTTTAGTGCGTCTTCAACAAGCCACCATAATAGCTCTCCTTTTGAGCGCGGAGCTTTCTCATCCGCCCTCCGCAGATACCTCGCTACAATTAGGGCAAACAGAGGGCGGCGAATAGCATCTCTGATAGATTCAGTCCAACCCGAACAGATCATCGCAGTCATTTGCAGCTTGGAGACTCGTTCGATCAGGGCATAGGCTTGCTCTTGAGACAGCAAGGGGACGATGATTTTCCCTTGAACATCATCAGTGTATTGGGTTGGTCTGCTGGTGATGATTACAGTCGTATTGCCCCATCCCTCAACGAGACGATGAGCTTCGCTGAGAACTTTACTGGCAAGTATGGTATCTACTTCATCGAGTCCGTCAAGAATCACGATCGCACCTTGAGTTTTGGGATTGCCCAAGCCATCGGCAGCAGCTTCTACAGCTTTTTTCAGGGGTCTTTCCTGCCGCCATTGCCACGATTCCAGGTAGACAGGTATAGCAGTATTTGGACTTTCCTGTGCTTGTTGAATTGCTTGCTGAAATAGACGTTGTGCAATTAATGTCTTGCCAATGCCCAATTCTCCAACCACAAGACTCACTTTTCCAGGGTCAAGTCTCAGGTTGGAGGGAGGCGATCCAATTGAAAGATCATCAGCAAGACTCTCAGCTTCCTCTTTGCTGGAGACAGCAATCCGAAAGCGCTCTATGCACCATGCTCTGGATTCTCGCTTCAGTTCCTCTAAACGAATCAGGCGGTTGCTGGGTTGGGAATTGACTGAAAATGAGGCTAAAGGCTGAGGTTCGCATCGCCCAGCCACATCAGCAACATCTTGCCACTTCAGCTTGAGGGCAGCACAGATTTCTTTGAAAATATTGGCATTTTTTGGAGTTCCGTCAAAAAACTCATCAATCGTTGTCCGTGAGATGCCAGTCGTATTTCTCGCAGATGCTCCTTTCTTCTTTGTACGGGAATTACTGATATGGGTTGCTAAATCTGACTTTGTGACAAATGAATTTGCTAGAGCCTGATTCGCTTTTTTAATTCCTTCAGTCGAGAGTTTGAGCGATCGTCCCACCTGTCCAGCCATAGTCCCTATTTCAGTCTTTTAACTATCATAGCCACCTGAACAGAACCTGGACAGAATATGACAAGCCATTGAACATTACCTGAACCAGCTTCCTCGGTTAAGTTTGGCATCTTGTTGGAAGCTCAGTAACAAAATAAATCTCATGAAAGCTTCCCACAAGAAAAAATGGCTCAAAATTATCGAGTTTACCGTAGTGGGTGTTGCCACCTGGCTCAATCCCCATGCAGGATTTCTGCTCTTTCTGCTCCGGCTGTGCTTTCAAATTCTGGCTGCGTTGCAGAAAGATGAGGTGAGTGAAACAGACAAGGACGAACAACCAACCCGGTGCTTGCGTTCGCGCAACCGATCCTATGGAGAGGGAGACATCACAAGGCGATCGCTTCCTCATACTCCAGTTCAGTCCACCAAGCAGTAAAAGTTAAGTTAGTCTCATGATTCGTGGATGCGATCGCTACTCAAACTATCGAGCGATCGCTCCAGAACCCTTTTGTTACAATCAAAGCAATTCCCATCTTCACATTACCGAAGTATGCAAATTATTCTAGAAGTCCCCGATCGCCTCGGCGAACAACTGCAACAACTGGGCGATCGCCTCCCAGAAGCCCTCGATCGCGCACTCCAGGAACTCACCCCCCCAGAAACCATCCCCTACCAAGACGAGCTCCAAATCGTCGCACTGCTTGCCAGTCAACCCAGCCCAGAAGTCATCCTCGCTATCCGCCCCACGCCTGCATTGCAAACCCGCATGAGCGAATTGCTCGATCGCAATAAATCCGGCACTCTCTCGCGATCGGAAGAAGTCGAACTCGATCGATACTTGCTCCTAGAACATTGGGTACGCTTAGCCAAAGCTCATGCTTACAAACACTTACAGATAGCAGCATGAGTTATGTACCAGCCACTTTGCGTCGGTTAGTGACTCAACGCGCCGGAGAGCAATGCGAGTATTGCCGATTTCCCCAAACGGCTGCACTTTTCGCCTTTGAAATGGAACACATTATTGCCGAAAAACATGATGGCATCACCGTCGTGGAAAACCTAGCGTTATCGTGTCCTTGCTGCAACCGTTTCAAAGGAACTGACCTCGGTTCGATCGATCCTGAAACACAACAGCTAACCCCCTTTTTTAATCCCCGTCTCCAGAAATGGTCAGACCACTTTCGGTTAGATAAAGGAACCATTGTCCCACTGACTCCGCAAGGGCGCGTAACCGCTAAAATTCTCCAATTTAACCTCCCAGAACGCATCCTCGAACGCGAGCAACTCATCACTAGCGGAGAATATCCACCACCCTATCCACAAACAACATGATGGCTCTTTTCCCTCGCAGTAGGGATCGATCAATCTAGAAAATATTGCTATTATCGATCGCAATAACTCGATCGATATAATATACCTGAAAAAAGAACTTAAATATCCACCGATAAATGGTTTATTTCAATAAACCGTGCCTTGAGTATGCTTAAATAAGCTTAGACACTCGCTAAGCATATTTAAACCAGTGAACTTTCAATCAGTCATTGCCACCTTAAACAAATTCTGGAGCGATCGAGGATGCCTGATCGCCCAATCCTACGACACAGAAAAAGGTGCAGGAACCATGAATCCCCACACCTTTCTCAGAGCAATCGGCCCCGAACCTTGGTCTGTCGCCTACATCGAACCCTGTCGCCGCCCCACCGACGGACGCTACGGCGAAAATCCCAACCGCTTCCAACATTACTATCAATATCAAGTTTTAATTAAACCCTCTCCTCCCAACATCCAAGACATCTATTTAGACTCCCTCAGAGCATTAGGAATTAGCCCAGAAGACCACGACATTCGCTTCGTAGAAGACAACTGGGAATCGCCCACCCTCGGAGCTTGGGGCGTCGGCTGGGAAGTCTGGCTCGACGGCATGGAAATCACCCAATTTACCTACTTTCAACAGTGCGGTAGCATTGACTGTCGCCCCGTCTCCATTGAAATTACCTACGGACTAGAACGCCTAGCAATGTATCTCCAAGAAGTCGATGCCATGACGAAAATTCAGTGGAAGGATGGCATCACTTACGGCGACGTTCACCTGCAAGGAGAAATAGAACAGTGTACTTATAACTTTGAAGCTTCCAATCCCGAATTGCTGTTTACTCTATTTGGCTTGTACGAGCAAGAAGCCGAACAATTGACCAAAAAAGGATTGGTTTTGCCTAGTCTTGATTATGTGCTAAAATGTTCTCACACTTTCAATTTACTCGATGCTAGAGGTGTGATTTCGGTAACGGAAAGAACCCGCTACATCACAAAAATTCGCAATTTGGCGCGGCGAGTGGCTCAGCTTTATTTGGAACAGCGCGAAAAGCTGGGTTTTCCTTTAGAAAAAGCTGTAAAAGTTTGAGTTTGAGTTGGATTGTAGGGCGGGCATCTTGCCTGCCTTAAGAACGGGCAAAATGCCCGTTCCACAAAGAGTGAGTTGGATTGGGGAGTGGGCATCTTGCCTGCCTCGAAAACGGGCAATATGCCTGTTCCACGAAAGCCATATTTTTAATTAATTAAATGCCTAATTATTCGGAAAATAATACAGAAACAAATCCTCAACTGCGAATTGATAATGTTAGTTTAAAAACACCGATCGCCTCAAGTCATTTGTTGGAAAATATATCATTTCAGGTACACAAGGGATCTCGCGTGGCAATTGTTGGCCCTTCAGGTGCCGGCAAAACAACGCTGTTGCGACTGCTAAATCGGCTCAGCAGTCCCACCAGCGGCTCGATTTATCTGGAAAATACAGAATATCGCCAAATACCTGCGATCGAACTCCGCAAACAAATCACCCTCATCCTGCAAGAATCTAAGCTTTTGGGAATGTCGGTGCGAGAAGCATTGGCTTATCCTTTGAAGCTGCGGGGCGTGAGTTCATCAAACATTGCTGAGAGAATTAGCGGGGCGATCGAACAACTGCACATACC
Organism: Microcoleus sp. LAD1_D3; assembly: GCF_036702135.1. NCBI lineage: Bacteria > Bacillati > Cyanobacteriota > Cyanophyceae > Oscillatoriales > Microcoleaceae > Microcoleus > Microcoleus sp. LAD1_D3. Next base: position 173,331 of record NZ_JAUBSB010000003.1, read on the forward strand.
CCAAGAATGGCTCAATCGCACCGAATTGCAGCTTTCCACAGGCCAAAAACAGCTCGTGGCGATCGCCCGCGGCATCATCCTGCAACCAAAAATCTTGCTTTTAGACGAGCCAACATCCGCCCTAGACGCAGGAAAAGCCGCCCACCTTTTGGAAGTATTGATACAGCTAACAAACGGCCAAACCACCATTGTAATGGTAAACCATCAATTAGAATTAGCCGAGCAATTTAGCACGCGAATTCTGCATTTACAGCGCGGAAAGCTCATCGAAGATTTGCCCTCTCATCAAATAAATTGGGTACAACTGCGGCAAAATTTAATCCAAGCAGAAGCTGAAGCCCAACAAGAATGGTGAAGATAAAAAATTGGAGGCAGAGCCTCTGGTGTAATTATTTTGGATGTTTTAACCGCAGAGGGCGCGGAGAAAGAGAGGAGATAAATAAAGAAAGAAAGTATTTTACAAATTGTTTAGGAAATTAAACCCATTTTTTGATAAAGTGGTCGGACTAAGTTTTTTAAAGCTGGCAACTGTTTGGTAAAAGCTATGGAGCCTAAAACACAAATTATACCTCCAATGATGACTGTATTGGGAGCGCCGATAGAATTTGCCAATCCGCCGGCAATTAAATTCCCAAACGGTGTCACTCCAAAAAAGGCCATCGTGTATATGCTCATCACTCTTCCGCGTTTGTCGTCTTCAACTATTGTTTGCAAAAATGTGTTTCCTCCTGCAAATTGCAAAATGAAACCAAACCCAACGAACAACATCATGATTAATGAGAGCCACAAGACGTGGGACAAACCAAAACCTATCAGTCCAAATCCCATAATTGCGGGTGAAATCGCAATCCATTTGCCGAGGCCAACTATACTTTGGCGCGAAATCAAATAAATCGCGCCCCCAAAGGCTCCGACTCCGGAAGCTGCCATCAAAAAGCCTAGTGTTTGTGGGCCGCCGTTTAGAATTTTGGTGGCAAAAATTGGGACGAGAACGGTGTGCGACATTCCGGCAAAACTTACTAATCCTAATAGCAGTAGAATTGCTCGAATCGGGGGAAACCCGAAGGCATAAACGAATCCTTCTTTTAATCTTTGTAAGGGTTTGGTATTAGTTGCTGCAATTTTACGGGCTTTGATCTGCATCGCTAATAAGCCTGCAATTACAGCAATGTAGCTGAGTCCGTCAATGAGAAAGCAATAACTTGGCCCGACTGTAGCTATTAGCAAACCTGCAATTGCTGGGCCGATTAATCGGGCGCCGTTGAACATCGAAGCGTTGAGGGCGATCGCATTTGCTAAATCTTCTTTCTTTTCTACAAGTTCGGGCACAAAAGCTTGCCGTGCCGGCGCGTCAAAGGCGTTAATTGCGCCTTGGAAGAAACTCAGTACCATGATCTGCCAAATGTTAACGACTCCTGTTAGCGCTAAAAATGCTAGCGCTAAGGATTGAACCATTGCTAATATTTGAGTGGCAATTATGACTCGGTGGCGGTTCCAGCGATCGATTAAAACTCCTGCAAAAGGCAGTAAAATTAATGTGGGGATTTGACTTATAAATCCCACCACGCCGAGCATCCAAGGTGAATCGCTCAAATTGTAGACAAGCCAAACAGTAGCGACTTGCGTCATCCAATTGCCAATCAGTGAGATGCCTTGTCCTGCAAAAAACAGGCGATAATTTCTCGATCGCAGCGCTGGAGGAAGTTTTATTGTTTTGATTTTTGCTAGTAGATTCATGCAAGAGTACGGCTAGAGCAATCCTATTTGATTGGTAAACATTTTTTAGGGGTAGCGCCCCTGGGCTTACCCCTAATTAGCGAAGGGCAACCATCGGGGGACTGCCCCTAGACTCATTATTATGAATCATTGAGAATTGCGATATGAGCCGGAGGTTCTATTTTACAACTCCCGAAAACCCGGATTTGAGTATTGTTAAATTTTTGGCCGCAGCAAAACGATCGCAACAGTTAAATTTTTCTGTCGCGATCGCTTGACTAACGAGAAATTCCTTCCCCGAACCCTTCCCTCAATTAATGCTCAACAGCCAAGTGCCGAGGTAACGCAGCAAGGGAACATCCCCAGGGGTGCGGATGCGGACGTTGAAATGGTACATTCCGCCCGGAGATGGGTTTCTGACGTTGGAGAGTACAACCTCAACATTGTTGCCGGCGGCAATTGGTTCTGTGGGATAAATTTCTATGAAACGATTTTCTTTGTCCCAGATTACTTCTTGCAATTGGATTGTTTTGTCTTTGACGCGCACTTTAATGTCTTTTTGGTCGAATTCGCCTTTGTAGTAGTCGGGATAGGATATGTTCAGTTGGGCGATCGCCAAACTTACTTTTTTGGAAGGAATTCGCAGCCGATATCTATCGCCGCTCATCCCGGCTGTACCGTAATCCAAGCGATAGTTTAATTGGTTGGCGCGATCGGGGCCGCCGAAAATCGTCAATCCTGGCATGGACTGGGCTAAACTGATGGCGGGCAACCCAGTCACCAAGCAACCTGTAACCGCTAGTGCTGAAAATAATCGTCGCATAACAACTCCTCTAATTAAACTCTTGGTGAACCTTAAATATTGCTCGCCGAAATTTGCGATCGTGCCTACAATATATCGAATGTCTCAGCAATTTGATGAGGGCGAGCGACCGCCGGCTGAGGTCACTTTTTTTTTGCGTAATTTGTGCGTAATACTGATAACAGACATTCAAACTACAAAATTAGGCGACATAAAATTATATCATAATCGGCGGCAAACTTAACAATTTAGTGAATTTGAATGTATAAGATAAGTTAAAGATACGGGTCGAATTTGGGCGATCGGCTTTAGTATCAACGAGGGAAGTTTAGGGCAACGGCTGCTTCAATGTAAAGCAAGGCATGGGGCGATTAAAAATCGCACTTCAAGAAACCTGCGGAGGCAGGTTTTGTCTGTGCAGGCGCGGTTTCAACCGTCCTAGGAAGGCTTAAATAAGGAGAGTGTATGAAATTAGCGATCGCAAAAGAAATAGCAGCAGGGGAACGCCGGGTGGCTTTAGTACCCGACGCTGTAGCCAAATTGGTAAAACAAGGCGTCGAAGTTTGGGTTGAGGCAGGTGCCGGCGCAAAATCCTTTTTCTCGGATCTTGCTTACGAAGAAGCGGGAGCTCAGGTTGTCGCCGATACCGCTAGGCTGTGGGGCGAAGCCGATGTCGTCGTCAAAATCGGGGCGCTGCAAGAATCAGAAGTTCATCAACTCCGGGAAGGAGGCGTTTTCATCGGATTTTTGAATCCTCTGGGAAATCCAGCTTTAGTGCAGCGTTTAGCCGATCGCAAAGTAACGGCATTCAGCATGGAAATGATCCCGCGCACCAGCCGCGCTCAAAGCATGGATGCGCTGTCATCTCAGGGTAACGTTGCCGGTTACAAAGCGGTACTGATCGCAGCCGCAGCATTGCCAAAGTATTTTCCGATGCTGACAACGGCGGCGGGTACAATTCGCCCCGCGAAAGTATTGGTAATGGGTGTGGGCGTTGCTGGCTTACAGGCGATCGCCACGGCGCGCCGTTTGGGTGCGGTAGTCGAAGCCTTCGACATCCGCCCGGAAACAAAAGAACAAGTGCAAAGTTTGGGCGCTAAATTCCTCGATGTCGAACTCAAGGAAGAAACCGTCGCCGCCGGAGGCTATGCTAAAGAACTATCAGAAGCGGCTAAAGAATACACCCGCCAAGTGCTCACCCAACACGTCAGCGCTTCCGATGCAGTTATTACAACCGCTCAGGTTCCCGGCAGAAAAGCACCTATTTTAGTTACTAGAGAAATGGTTTCTCAAATGAAGCCCGGATCGGTAATTGTTGACCTCGCGGGCGAACAAGGCGGCAATTGCGAATGCACGGAAGCGGGGAAAGATGTTGAATGGAACGGCGTTAATGTCATCGGCCCGATTAATGTGCCCTCCTCGATGCCTGTCCACGCTAGCGAAACTTACTCGAAGAATATCTCCTCTTTACTTCAGTTGATGGTGAAAGATAAGGAACTCAATTTGAATTTTGAAGACGATATCATAGCTGGTGCTTGCGTTGCCCGCGACGGTGAGATTAGCAACCAGCGAGTTCGCGATGCTTTGACTGCTGAGGCTTCAGCAGTCAATAGTTAGGAAGGAGTCATTAGTCATTAGTCATTAGTCATTAGTCATTAGTTGTTGTTAATCCAATAACTAACAAGAACTAATGACTAAGAAACAATTGCCCGGTTCCTGCTGACTAATAACTACAGGATTGACGCATTAAGACCTACAAACCAGTTTTTTTACAAAAATACTTCGCGGTTGCCCGCAAATAAGGTAAGTAAAAAACCTGGTTTCTCAACACAGCGTGCGTAAGTTTTGAACTAACAACTAACAACTAATGACTAATGACTAATGACTAATGACTAATGACTAATTACCAATTACCAATTACCAATTGTTATGGCAGAAGGATTGATTGCAGGTTTAGTGGTGTTTACTCTAGCGTCGTTTGTGGGATTTGAAGTAATTAATAAAGTCCCGCCGACGCTGCACACACCTTTGATGTCGGGTTCCAATGCGATTTCGGGAATTGCCGTTTTAGGTGCAATTCTGATTTCTGGCCAAGGCAATGTGACTGTTACTTCGATTTTGGGGACGATCGCCATCGCCCTGGCAACAATTAACGTTGTCGGCGGTTTCTTAGTAACCGATCGAATGCTGCAAATGTTCAAGAAAAAAGAGGTTAAAGCGTGAGCGATTTTCTGCCCAGTGGCATTCAACTAGGTTATTTAGTTGCCGCATCTTTGTTTATTATCGGTTTGAAACAGTTGGGTTCCCCTGCAACCGCCCGTCAAGGGAATGTGTTAGCTGCGATCGGGATGTTAATTGCGATCGTCGGTACGTTACTGGAAAAGCAAGTAGTCAGCTACGAATTGATTGCTGTCGGAATCATCATCGGTTCCATTTTGGGAACAATTATGGCGAAAACCGTGGCGATGACGGATATGCCGCAGATGGTGGGTTTGCTTAACGGTTTCGGGGGTGCGGCTTCTGCACTCGTTGCTGTGGGCGAATTCTGGCGCTATCTCAGCATCCCGGAATCGCCGGCGCCTGATGCGACAATCACGATCCTTTTGGGTGTGTTGATTGGCGGAATTACTTTCACTGGTAGCCTTGTGGCGTTTGCGAAACTGCAAGAATTGCTACCGGGTGCGCCAATGACGTTTCCGCTGCAACAGCCGTTTAATGCCATGCTGGCGATCGCACTTTTAGCCGGCAGTGGTTATATGCTGACGAAGCCGGAGGATGTGCCGGTATTCCTGGGTTTGGTGGCGATTTCCAATATTCTGGGAATCATGTTTGTGCTACCGATTGGCGGTGGCGATATGCCTGTGGTGGTGTCGCTGCTTAACTCTTATTCGGGGATTGCGGCGAGTGTGGCTGGGTTCATTTTGATGAACAATATGCTGATTATCGCTGGTGCATTGGTGGGCGCGTCGGGGATTATTTTGACGCAAATCATGTGCAAGGCGATGAATCGATCCTTGGGTAGTGTGCTGTTTAGCGCTTTTGGTAGCGGTGGCGGTAGTGCTGGGGCTGCTGTTGGGGCTGCTGGTGCTACTGACAAAACTGTTCGCAGCATCAATCTCGAAGAAAGTGCGATGATGTTGGGTTATGCGCGATCGGTTGTAATTATTCCCGGTTACGGAATGGCTGTAGCGCAAGCGCAGCACGCTGTGCGCGAGTTAGCCGACGGTTTGGAAAAAATGGGTGTTGACGTGAAATACGCGATTCACCCGGTGGCTGGGCGGATGCCTGGGCACATGAATGTGCTGCTGGCGGAAGCAAACGTGCCTTATCCGCAGTTGTACGATATGGACGACATCAATCCGCAGTTTGAAGAAACGGATGTGGCGTTGGTAATCGGGGCGAATGATGTGGTGAATCCGGCGGCGCGTCACGATACGGCGAGCCCGATTTACGGGATGCCGATTTTGGAGGTTGATAAGGCTAAGCATACGATCGTGATTAAGCGCGGGATGAGTGCTGGTTTTTCCGGTGTAGACAATGAGTTGTTCTACAAAGATAAGACGATGATGTTGTTTGGTAGCGCTAAGGATGTGGTTGCCAAATTGGTTTCTGAAGTGAAGCAGTTGTAGAATTTTTTAACCGCAGATTAACGCGGATTAACGCGGATGATTAAACCCGGTTTCTCCAAGAAACCGGGTTTTTGTTTTGGGTTTGTTTTGATATCAATATTCTTCAGTCTCTTAGAGAGGGAGTTCGTTGTCGTTGATTTGGTAAATCCGTGGGCTGATGCCGATGCTTACCCAGACGAAATTGAAGCAACTATTAAAGAAAATGAGGCTGCTTAAAACATGGCACGAATTTGCCATAACAAGACTTACGCACTCCGACAAAGAAACCGGGTTTTTACCGAATCAGTCCGCAGCAACAAAGTATTTTCGTAAAAAACCTGGTTTCTGGGCCGCCATGCGTAAGTCCTTATAATTAAATCCCCCATTGCTCCCAAGATTAGGTAAAATTATTGGCGTGTCTGAGGATAAACTATATGCGCTGGGTTCGATATATTGCGATCGCGATCGTCAACGGTTTCGGTGTCGTCATCGGTATTATTTGGGTTGCAGTCCCCACAACAGTGGCTCAACCTTCCCTAAACTACCAACTCGCACTCTCTGGGCGACAGCCAGACGGCGAAACTCCGCAATCGCTTTCGGAACTCTACAAATTGCGCGATCGGCTCAAAGTACAATTAGATAACCTTGCCAAAAGTTCCGACAGCGCCCCGTTTCCTGCTGAACTTTGGAAATCAGCAACCCACCGCCAGCAATCTCAAACTCTGACGCAGCAACTCCAAAACGTTCAAAGTCAGATTCAAATAGAAGAAAGAGCCAAATATAATTGGGACGATGCTGCTAAATTAGCCGCCCAAGCAGCCTTAATTGGACGCACTTCTAATCCTTCTTCTGCTACTTGGGAACAGTCCCAGCGGCTGTGGGAGTTGGCTATCAATACCCTGCGACTCATTCCTCACGATTCTTTTTTGGCCGATCGGGCGATCGATAAAACCATCGAATATCAAGGAAACCTCAGTGTCGCTACCTATGAAATGCAAGTTGCACGTTCTGTTGAGAAAATTAGAGCCGAGGAAGAAGAGATAAGAGAGCGAGCCCGCAAAGAGCAAGAGAAAAAAGAATTTGCTCGTCGAGAAATAGAGAGAAAAGAGCAAGAGAAAAAAGACCGGGCTAGAAAAGAACTTGAAAGGCAAGAGTTTGAAAAGCAAGAATTAGCCCGAAAAGAAATTGAAAGGCAAGAACTAGCGAGAAAAGAACTTGAAAGGCAAGAATTTGAAAAGCAAGAATTAGCCCGAAAAGAAGTTGAAAGGCAAGAAGTTGAAAGGCAAGAGTTAGCCAGGCAAGAACTTGAAAGGCAAGAATTAGCTCGTAAAGAAGTTGAAAGACAAGAACTTGAAAGGCAAGAATTAGCCCGACAAGAACTTGAAAGACAAGAATTAGCCAGACAAGAATTAGCCAGACAAGAACTTGACAGGCAAGAATTAGCAAGACAAGAATTAGCCCGACAAGAACTTGAAAGACAAGAGTTAGAGAGAAATCAGCAAGCAACTTCTCAACCAACTCCTGAATCAACTGCAACACCAACTCCCGCCCCAGCTACGCCTGCTGCGTCCCCGTCGAACTTTTTGTTTGTGGGGGATACTAACAGAGATGGCCAAATTAACCAGCAAGACGAAGCGGGAAAAGAACAATGGTCTTTGTCCAGTGGTGCGCTAATTTCATTTAACGATCGCAATAACGATCGCGGCAAGATACCGACTTGGAAACAAACCAAAGTTAGCGCTCCCCGCCGTGCAGCAATGCTTTCTCAAGTTAACTTAACACTGTCTGAAAGCTTTAAAACCTCTCAACTATTTATCACTGCTGATAGCATTGCTAGCCCTCACATCAGCGTTTTTCAGAAGACGGGCGACGGCTGGCAACCTGTAGATATATCCGGTGCTAAACCTCTAGTTTTCAGCACGAATATTGTTTTAGGTGTGGAAGCCAAACAATTTGCCGATCGCAATTGGAACGGCACTGTTAATCTCAAAGCAACTGCCCAAAACAACGGTCAAGAAATCGCCTCCACAACAATCCAAATGGGCGTTAGTCCTTGGATGATAGCGCCCAATACAGCACCAGTAACCGAAGTTCAGGTCAGCGACAGAGGCGCGGTAAACAGCGAATTTATCTCCCAACTCAAACAAGCAGTAGAACCCACGGGCGCTAGAGTAAAAATTATCCAGGGCGATCGCACTTGGATGCAAGACACCCAGAAAAACGGATACGTTCAATTGCCAGACAAATCGGATCTACGCCTGTTTAATGTAGCCATAAAAAGCAATAGCGAACCCGAGAAAAACCCGCCTGTTAAATCAACTCAAGACCGGGATTTGAAAGTATTTAAAATTGGCAATCCTCGTTCTTTAGACCCTGTAAGTCAGTGGTCTGACGGATACGGCAATTTGCAGGTGACACCGCCGATTCCCGGACACCCAATGGGTCGAGTTTATTACGGGAATTCGGGAAATGCTAGTTTTAATCCAGAGGTACTTGATTTTATTCAAGCTCAGAGAATTCAAGGGCCGCCAGTGGATATTGATACTTCTTGGCTTTTGACTCGCCAAGTCGATGAAATTATCAATTTTATTCCCACTCAAACTCCCGGACAATATGTAATGGCGATCGCCAGTCCCGAAGCCGGAGTTAAGCTATTGGAAGAATTGGAGGGAAAAGGTTACGGCGATGTTACGATCAATCGTGGTTTAAGCACTCAAACAACTGTCAGCGCCGCCTTGAAAAACCGTGCTTTAATTCAACACAATCTCTATTTGCAAAATCAGAAACTTAATCCGATTATAGAGAAGTTGAAAAGAGAGTTTTTACTCGGAGACGACCAAATTATTCAAGTTCCGGCGATGTTTGGCTACAGCGGTTATGCTTGGTGGCCAAATATGGTCAATTCGGTGCCAGTTAACGGCAAGTTGTTAGTTTCAAATCCGCGCGGGCCAATGATTGAGGGTGTAGATTACACTCAGGAAAGATTGCGCCAACTGCTGCTTCCTGCTGGCGTCAGCGTTAGTTTTCTGGATGACAGGTATTATCAAGAATTGAAAGGAAACGTGCAGTCGGCGACGAATACTGTGAGGAAGCCAGAAGACCGGCCTTTTTGGCAGTCTTTGCCCAATAATTATTAATGGGTAATGGGTAATTGGTAATGGGTAATTGGGAATTGGTAACTCGTAGGGGCGGGTTTGACCAACCATCTATGTTTAAAACTCAGTATATAATAAACCCGCCCCCCATGCTAGGAGTTTAAGAGATGCCTCTCGTCGGAGCAGAGGGGGACTAAGCAATAGATGTGAATTGGCAATTAATTCGCTTTTTTATTGTTAGCAGTAAAAAGCTCCATCGCTATAATATAGATACGACATTCCCCGCAGTCAAACCCTTGATTAACTATGACACTAAAAGAATTAGAACCGCAACTGCTTTCCCTGACTCCGCCCGAGAAAGCTCAAGCAATACAGATATTAGCTCAAAGTTTAGCTAACACCTGGCAGGGAATTGAAAAAACTCCCGGTGTAGTCGGCGGTAATGCCAGGATTGCAGGGACTAGAATTTCTGTTTGGGGATTGGTAGAGTCTCGTCGATTAGGTGCAACTGATGCTCAACTTTTAGAAGATTATCCGCATCTTAGTGCTAGCGACTTGAAAAATGCCTGGGCTTATGCTGAAGCATTTCCTGACGAGATTGAAGCAGTAATTAATTTGAACAATATAGACTAATATCATGGCAGGTTTGTATGCAGATGAACAATTCCCTCGGGTAGTAGTTGAATTACTTCGCGCTTTAGGTCACGATGTGCTTACTGTACAAGAAGCGAGTAATGCAAATCTGGGCATTCCTGATGAAGATGTCCTGGCTTTTGCTGTCACAAAGGAACGGGCAGTTTTAACACTCAATCGAATCGATTTTATTCGACTGCACGCTTCACAACCTAATCATGCTGGTATCATTGTCTGCAAAGACGATCAGCAGGACAGACAGAGGATGGCTACACGTATTTCGGAGGCTATTTCTAATGTGGAAACATTGAGAGGAATGCTGGTTCGAGTCAATCGTCCATCTCAATAAGTAACAGAGATTTAAAAAATTGGTAAATTGCGATCGCCCCAGCAGAGAGATTTCTCGATCGACACGGACGGCATTTTGTCAAGAGCCTTACGTTACTGGTGCAGTGCAGGCGATCGCACCAGTAACGTAAAATGTCTAAAAGCGGTCTTTGTAAAATAAATTTAGCCCCATGAGCGACGAACAGGAAAAAAAACAAATTTTGACTCAGCAACCGGAAACAATTTCCACTGCCAGCGATGAGTTCGATCGCAGTGAAATTGCCAGTGGCGATTCAACTTCCGCACCCCCAGAAACTCGCGCAGAAATTGTCGTGCCCAAAGATATTTCAGCGCCAATCGACGAGGCCGAAACAATTCCAATTGCCGCCGATAGCGCGCCGGAAACAACTCAACTTGCAAGTTATCCGCCTCCAACAATTCCAACTGCCAACCCCGAACCAAAACCAGCCCGATCTTGGCAAATCTTGGCAGTTTTTCTCAGCGGAATCTTAGTCGGTTCCGTCCTTAGTCTCGGCAGTTTGCTCGCGTGGAGAATGTATCAAGAAAGAGCGAACCTTCAAATCAAACTACCCGCTGACGTACCCCTCCCCGAAAGCCCTCCGCCTGTCGCCACAGCGCCCGCCAACCGCCTGCCCGGACTTCCCCCAGCCCCGGGAAATCGACTCCCCCCCACAATCCCTCCGTCGCCCCGTCCCACTCAAATACCCTCTCTGTCTGGCCTTCCGCAACTTGCTTCCCCCTCGCCGTCGCCGTTGCCTTCTCCAACTCCAACTCCCGCTGCGGTTGAAACCCCTGTAACTGAGCGAGTTTACTTTCAAGCCGGCGCTACGGGAACTATTCTGAGCAATAGTTTGCGAGCCAACATATCCAGGCGCTACTTACTGGAGTGCAATAGCGGCCAAAGCATGACAATAAATGTTCAAGAAGGTCAAGTTAGCGCAGCAATTATTGCTCCTAACGGTGAAAATTTAGGTACTGCTGATAGCACAGGTCCGTGGCAAGGTCAACTAGCGAGTAGCGGCGATTATACTATTGAAATTTCAGGCGATCGCCAAGCAAACTACCAAGTTAAGATTGAAGTCAAATAGCAACTATAATTGTATCAGGGGGTAGTTACACAATACATAAACCCGCCCTGGTTGCCAATTACAAATTACCCATTACTAATTACCAATGGTTGCACAAATATCTCCAAGCATCTACGAAGCAAAAACTCAAGAAATTGCCAAAGAAATACTGAAGGCAACTCAAGACAAAAAGCGATCTTTTTTCGGTCAACTCCAAGACCAAATGCGCTGGGACGACAAACTGATGGATTGGGCGATGGCGAGCCCCGGACTGCGGGTGCAATTGTTTCGATTTATTGACTGTTTGCCGGCACTCCGCAGCAAGCCGGAAATTGCCCGCCACCTGCAAGAATACCTGACCGCTGAAGAGGTAGAATTGCCCGAAGCTTTGAAAAAATTGCTCAATTTTACTAACGCTGATTCGATTCCTGGACAATTGGCTGCGACGACGGTTGCGCCTGCGGTGGAAACATTGGCACACAAGTATATTTCTGGGGAAAATATCAAGCAGGTAATTAAAACATTAGAGCGGCTTCGCAAAGATAAAATGGGTTTTACAGTTGACCTTTTGGGGGAAGCTGTCATTACTGAAACTGAGGCGCAAATTTATCTTAACCGCTATTTGGAATTGATGGCTGAACTCGCCAATGCAGCGAAGAATTGGCCGCAGGTAGATGCAATTGACAAAGCAGACGGCGAAACTCTGCCGCGAGTGCAAGTATCGGTAAAGTTAACGGCTTTTTATTCTCAGTTTGACCCTTTGGATGCTAAAGGTAGCGAGGAGAAAGTAAGCGAGAGAATTCGCCTGTTACTGCGCCGCGCGAAGGAGTTGGGATCTGCTGTTCATTTCGATATGGAACAGTATGCTTACAAAAGTTTAACTCTGACCATTCTCAAAGACTTATTGTTAGAAGAAGAGTTTCGCAGTCGCACGGATATTGGAATTACATTGCAAGCATATTTGCGCGACAGCGCCCAAGATTTGCAAAACCTGATTTCCTGGGCAAAAAAACGCGGAAATCCGGTAACGGTGCGGCTGGTAAAAGGCGCTTACTGGGATCAGGAAACTATCAAAGCGATGCAGAAAGATTGGCCGCAGCCGGTCTACAATGATAAAGTTGCTACCGATGCCAATTTCGAGCAGATGACGCAGTTGCTGCTAGAAAATCACGAATATTTGTATGCAGCTATTGGCAGTCATAATGTGCGATCGCAAGCGAGGGCGATCGCCATTGCCGAAACTCTCAATATACCGCGCCGCCGCTTTGAAATGCAAGTGCTGTATGGCATGGGCGACAAATTGGCTAAGCTTTTGGTCGATCGGGGTTATCGCGTTCGAGTCTACTGCCCCTACGGCGATTTGCTGCCGGGAATGGCTTATTTAATCCGCCGTTTGCTGGAAAATACCGCCAACAGTTCTTTCATCCGGCAAAGTTCCGAAGAAATGCCGATCGAACAATTGTTAGCCGCACCAGTTGCTAATGGCAATGACCAGCTAGTTTACAGCAAAGTATTTCCCAACGTTGCCGATACCGACTACGCCAATACCAAATTGCGGCAACAAGCAGAAACAGCCATCAAATCCGTGCGCGCCAGCTTAGGCAAAACCTATTTACCGCTAATCAATGGCGAGTACCAAAATACTGAAGCAACCGTTAACTCTCTCAACCCTTCCAATCCTACAGAAGTAGTTGGCACCATCGGATTGCTTTCCGAACAACAGGCCAAACAAGCCCTTGAAGCAGCAAAAGCAGCCTTCACAGGTTGGCGAAAAACCCCCGTCCGCCAGCGCGCCGGCGTCCTCCGCAAAGCCGCAGAATTGATGGAACAGCGGCGGCACGAACTATCAGCTTGGATGGTGTTTGAAGTCGGCAAACCTGTCAGAGAATGCGATGCCGAAGTTTCCGAAGCTATTGATTTTTGTCGCTACTACGCCGACGAAATGGAACGGTTAGAACAAGGGAAAAATTACGACATCCCCGGAGAAACTAACCGCTACAGCTATCAGCCACGCGGCATTTCTTTAATCATTTCACCTTGGAATTTTCCCCTCGCAATTCCTGTGGGCATGACAGTTGCATCCCTGGTTGCTGGTAATTGTACTTTGCTCAAACCTGCGGAAGTTTCCTCAGTAATTGCAGCGAAAATAGCCGAAATTTTGCTAGAAGCTGGAATTCCCAAAGGCGTATTTCAATACGTTCCTTGCAAAGGTTCAACGGTGGGCGCTTACATGGTAAAACATCCTGACGTTCACATGATTACTTTCACAGGTTCTCAGGAAGTTGGCTGTCAGATTTATGCCGATGCTGCGATTTTGCAGCCGGGACAAAAACACCTGAAACGAGTAATTGCGGAAATGGGCGGCAAGAATGCAATTATTGTCGATGAAAGTGCGGATTTAGACCAAGCAGTTGCAGGCGTAGTTTATTCGGCATTTGGATACAGTGGCCAAAAATGTTCCGCTTGTTCGCGAGTAATTGTGGTCGAATCGGTGTACGATAATTTTGTGGCAAGATTGGTAGAAGCGACGCGATCGCTCAATGTCGGCCCAGCAGAAAATCCCGGCACTCAAGTCGGCCCTGTGATCGATGCAAATGCCCATTCGCGCATCCGCGAATACATCGAAACAGGCCGCGCCGAAGCTAAAATAGCTTTAGAAATGCCGGCACCGGAAACCGGTTATTTTGTCGGCCCAGTCATTGTTACGGAAGTATCGCCCACAGCAACTATCGCCCAAGAAGAAATTTTCGGCCCGGTTTTGTCGGTGATTCGGGCAAAGAATTTCAGCGAAGCGATTGTGATTGCTAACGGCACTAATTTTGCTTTAACCGGTGGATTGTATTCTCGCACGCCTTCGCATATCGATCGAGCCGCATCCGATTTTGAAGTCGGAAACCTGTACATCAATCGCGGAATTACCGGCGCTGTGGTATCGCGCCAACCCTTCGGAGGATTCAAACTTTCGGGAGTTGGTTCTAAAGCTGGCGGCCCGGATTATTTGCTGCAATTCCTCGAACCCCGCACCATAACCGAAAATATTCAGCGGCAGGGTTTTGCGCCGATTGAAGGAGTAGATGATTAATCATTCCTTTGTTCGTAGTGAGGGCTGAAGTCCTCTCTCTGGCCGTTAAGTTAGTAGGGTGCGCCTAGCGCACCTTACGGGCGGGGTAACAGAAAAAATTTGTGCCAGATTAGCTAGTTATAAAATGGAATCTACCAAAGATCGCGATCGACTAAATTCTCACAACCCTTCACTTGACAAGTGGCTGCGATTTTTAATTATAGCCGTATTAGTCATAGGTATTTTATTTCGCTTCGCCAATCTCGATCGCAAATTTTACTGGATCGACGAAACATATACTTCTTTGAGAGTTTCGGGCTATACCGAAGCCGAAATAATCAAACAAATTTCGTACCAGAAAATAACCTCGCCTGCGGATTTACAAAAATATCAGCAGATAAATTCCGAAAAAACTTTAAGGGATACACTGAATTCTTTAGCAACCGAAGACCCCCAACACCCGCCGCTGTATTATGTACTAGCGCGATATTGGGCGCAATGGTTCGGCAGTTCAGTGGCAGCAATGAGAAGTTTGGCTGCCGTGATTAGCCTGCTAGTATTTCCCGCAATTTATTGGCTGGCTTGGGAGTTATTTGAATCTTCAGCAGTAGCGTGGATGGCGATCGCAATTTTCGCAATTTCTCCCTACCACATCCTATTTGCCCAAGAAGCAAGACAGTACAGTTTGTGGACATTAACTACTATTTTATCCAGTGCAGCCTTGCTGCGAGCAATGCGCTCTGACGAAAATCAAAATGCTGTCGCCCTCGTTCTTTCCTGGGCGCTTTATGCAGGCACAGCAACACTGGGATTGTACACCCACTTGTTATTTGTCTGCGTCGCTGCCGCCCACGCAATCTACGTCGCAGTTATTGCCAACTGGCGCGATGTGAAGACATTCATTTCCTATTACGTAGCAGCTTTAATCGCATTGATTGGCTTCATGCCTTCCCTGGTAAATACTGTTGAAAACTTCAATCAAGTTAGAAGCACAACAGCATGGGCCGAACAAACAAATTACTTAAGATTAGTTAGCAGGTGGGTTGGTTCCCTCAGCATAGCATTTTTTGATATAGGCATTGATGGAACTGCCAACGCCACACAACTAGCCTTGCTAATTCCAGTTGGTATCATGATTCTAGCTTTAGTCGGCTATGCCCTTTATTTTTTATGCCGACAAACACCAAAGCGAGTGTGGTTGATGGTATTGTTATTAATTGCAACAACTGCTTTGTTTTTAGCAGTACCTGATATAATGAAAGGTGGAAGACGATCGGGAAATCCGCGATATTTAGTTCCTTGTTATGTGGGAATTCAGCTAGCAGTGGCTTACCTGCTGTCTGCGAAAATTAGTAACAATTTGGAGAACTTCAAACAGCAAAAACTGTGGAAAATAGTTATAGTTGCAGTTTTTTCCGCAGGTATTATATCCGGTGGAGTTAGTTCTCAAGCAGATATTTGGTGGAATAAAGGCAGCGGTTGGTTGCGTGCCTTGGAAGTAGCTGCGACGGTCAATTCTGCTAGGAATCCCCTAATTATCAGCGATGCCAATATCGCACATATCATGCCTTTAAGTTATCACCTAGAACCAAAAGTCACACTGCTAATAGAACCCCGCTGTTACACTTCTTGCTACAAAAATCGAGAATGGGCAAAGAAAAAACCCCAACCCCCGCAAATTCCCGGCGGTTTCAGTGAGTTGTTTTTATACAGACCCTCCTCTACTTTGCGATCGGCAATTCAGCAACAAAACTATCAAATAAATCCGGCTGACACTAATGTCGAGCTTAATCTGTGGAAACTTACCAAAAAATAATCTAAAACATTAAGGCAAAAAACACGGGTTTGCTGCCAAAAAATGTATTATTCACTGGGAGATACTAACCCTAAACGGCATTTTTGGAAGTATGTCGCAAGTAGAGTTTGATAGGTTTGCTTTTCGTGGTAAGCTATAAGTTAAGAATCAAAAAATAACATCAAAAATCTCAAATGACAGTCACTGAAACCTCCAACATTCGTAAACTGCTGTGCGATCCAGACTTAGGGCTAATTCCTCACCTAGAAAAGTGCCTGAAAGACTTGCACTCATCTGCGATCGCCAACGGAGAGAAATTCAAGGTAGAACCTTATGATATAGAACTCACAAGCTGCCATACTCAGAAGCATCCCAACGACCAAAAACCCCTCGTCACGCAGTCAGTGTTAATAAAAGTTCCCCTGACTGGGAAAGTTGAAGACAAGATGCACCTATATCTGATCGCAACAGAGTTGCAAAACCAAATCGACTTCAAAATTATCGACTGGAGTGCCTTAGAACGCCGCCAATACGACATTCAGGGCATCCCCTTAAAGCAGCCGATCACCAAAATAGACGGCGAGATGAATTACGAGTTAGTATTCGATCGACCAAGCTACTGCTGCATCACCCTGTGCCGCCAATTTGACTTAACTTACGCCGCCAATTTTTAATGGGGCTTCTACGGGCGGGTTTCACCAACAATATTTAGGTTAATTAACTATCCATAAAACCCGCTCATATCCTATCCCACGGTAAACCCCTTGTACATTTTTCGCGTTCAATACAAATCAATGTTGATGTAGATTGTTAGTTATGTGGGGGCGGGTTTATGTAGATTGTTAGTAGCAATTGGATATTGTTGGTGAAATCCGCCCCTACCAAATCTGGTAACAGTATGTCAAGCCCATTACCAATTACCAATTATCAATTCCTATTACCAATTAATTCAAACAGCTCGATTCGCAGTTTCCGCAAGAATCCTCTTAATATCAGCAGGAGTCAGACTCGGATTAGCTTGCAACATCAAAGCTATCACGCCGGATATTTGTGGCACTGCCATTGAAGTACCCGCAAAATATCGATAGGGAATCCCCGGTTGAGAAAGCGGCACAGTTGAATAAACATCACCAAAATCCGCCCTACCACCGTCGCCGCCCGGAGCAACAAAATAATTAATAGTCTCCGTACCTGCCTGGTTAGAATAATCCGCAAACAAGCCATTTTGGGTAACACCACCGACAGCAATTCCTACCTCATTGGCAAACCGAGCCGGATAATCTGGTTGTAGGCGAGCATCATTTCCCGCCGCCGAAATCACGATCGCACCTTGAGCTTCAGCGACTCGAATAGCATCCAATTCTTGCTCATTCAACTGGAGGCCGCCCAAGCTTACATTAATTATCTTCGCTCCATTTGCCACAGCATAATTAATCGCATTAATTTCATCCCTAATTTTACCCTCCCCTGCCCCATCAAGTATTTTTAAAGGCATAATCTTCGCAGTCGGAGCCGTTCCAGTAATCCCAACCCCATCTCTTTTCGCAGCAACTAAACCCGATATATGAGTGCCGTGATTGTTATCGTCCATCGGGTCATTATCGTTGTTGACAAAATCCCACCCTCGGAAATCGTCAACAAAGCCATTGCCATCATCATCAACCCCGTTGCTAGCTTTATTGCGACCGATCGCATCAACACCGGTTTCCCCCGCATTGCTCCAAATATTCCCCGTCAAATCCGGGTGATTGTAGTCAACTCCGCTATCGATAACTGCCACGACAATTCCGTCTCCAGTCAACCCCTGGGCCCAAACCTCTGGAGCTTTAATTAAATCTCTGCCCCACTCGTCTCCGCCCAAGTCGGGAACATCAGGAAAAGTTGCAGTACCTTGAGCTTTAGCAACTGCCGCCGCTGCATTCACCAAACCGAACCCAAAACGAGAGTCAAAACCCTGCAAGTTGCTCGCATTGTTAGCAGAAACAGTTGCCGGGGTTGCAGACAGATTGAGGGAGAAAGTTGTACTGCCTTGGTATTGATAAATTCGGATAAAGTAAGTTCCTGCTGCTAAACCGTTGATGTCGATCGACTCCGGCGATAAATCCAATTGTTGAGAAGAAGCAATAATATCGGTGAAGTCAATAGAATTGTCGCCGTTAAGATCTTTAATTAATGCCACGTCAACATCCGCCGTCAAACCGCTGACAGTTAATTTAAAGTCGCTAGTAGCCGGCAAAGTAAAGCGGTAAAGGCCGTCTGGCCGGGCGTTGCTAACCGAGTCGGCGATCGTTTGAGTGCCGCCCAAAACGCCTAAATCGCGAGCTTGATCCAGTTGGTTGCCCAATACGGTAGTTGCAGAGATGAATGTAGAGGCGAGGTCTTGTGGAGATGCGTTGGCTACCAAGCCTAAAATAGCATTGGATTGGCGAATTTTAATTAATGTATTGGAAATACCGGGGGCGATCGATATTTCTTCGAGAATCAAGTCAGCTTCAGTAAGATTGTCAGTCAGTCCGATCGAATCCACAAAACTGTTAAAGTCAGTAATAACGTCTGCTGTCGCCGGATCGGAGACTGCTAAATCGCTGCGGAGGACAAAGGTATCTGGGCCCAAACCCCCTGTCAGCGTATCTTTGCCCGCATCGCCCACTAAAACGTCGCTGCCAGAGTCACCGTTGAGGGCGTCATCTCCCTTACCTCCCTCCAAGGTATCGCTGCCGGCATCGCCAAACAGGAAGTCGGCGCCGACACCACCGTTAAGCAAATCGTTGTCTGCGCCCCCTAACAGCGTATCGGAATTGCCACCGCCGAGAATGCGATCGTTACCATTATCACCGCTAATTATTTCGGCATCCGAGGAACCGACAATAAAATCGTTGCCGCCGAGGGCAAAAAATCCGTTAGGATAAGGAGTCAAAAAGCCCGGAGTCAAGGCGAAACTGTTGGGGCTATCATCTAAAAGATAGGAAAAACCGTCAGGGCTCGGGCCGGGCATAGAAATGTACTCCTAGTGAGGTATATCGATCTAAATTTTAGATTTTAAATTTAAGTTTGTGGTTAAAAACGCCCTAAATAGTCTGTAATGCGCGCATTACGCACAGTCTGTAGAGGTCTGCATAGGTTAGGTTAAACAGATTTATTCCGTCATATCATGCCGTGTAAATCAACCACAATTCCGCCTTACCCCCTCTAAAATATAAAATCTAAAACAGTATAACTTAATCCCAAATTCAAAATCGGGATCAGAAAATGGGAAAACAACACTTGCATCGAATTCAAAATTTTTTCAACATCGCGAAGTCGCATTTAAAGCCTTATTTGCGCTATTTGATTTTGGGCGGGACGTTTTTATTTATTGCCAAAGCGTTTTTAACTCACTGGCGAGAAGTGGCGAATATCCAAATTCGAGCCGAAAGTTTTCCGTTGCTGGCGATCGCCCTTGGCGTCACTTTATTTTCTCTAATTTTTGTCGGCTGGGTGTGGATGTTGATTTTGCGGGAATTCCGCCAACCTGTAACTGCGGCATGGGCGATTCAAGTTTTTCTCAAAACTAATATTGCCAAGTATTTACCGGGCAATATTTGGCATTTTTGGGGTCGAATATTGGACGCCAAAAAGGCAGGCATTTTCCCGAAAGCTGCTACTCTCAGCGTGTTGCTGGAACCGCTGCTGATGGCTTCTGCGGGCGTTTTGATTGGGTTGATTTGTTTTGACAAATTCAATTGGTTTTTGCGGATTGTCGGTTGTGCTGCTATTTTAACGGCGATTCATCCCCGAATTTTAAATCCGATCGTCCTATTTGTAGAGCGGTTGAAGTTATCAAAAAATAATGGGGAAAATTCAGAGGCTGAGGAGGCGGCGGGCGCGGGACTGAATTTTCGTGTAGACTCTACCTCCAATCTAGCTAAAAAAACATTGCCTGTCAAGTCCCGCCGGAAAATTAATTTGCCAATTAAACGCTATCCTTTAGTGCCGTTAATCGGACAAATGTGTTTCATCGGATTGCGGGGCTGCGGTTTTTTGCTAACGGTAATGGCTTTAACTCCGGTGGACTTTAGCAATATTCCCAACTTGTTTGGTGCTTTTTGTTTTGCGTTTGTTGTCGGTTTAGTTGTGCCGGGTGCACCGGGGGGAATGGGAGTATTTGAAGCAACGGCGATCGCCCTGCTGTCTGATCGCTTTTCTACGGGTATAATTCTGGGTGCGGTGGCTTTGTATCGGATAATTAGCATTCTGGCGGATGTTTCTGGTGCTGCTTTGGCAAAGCTCGATCGCCAGCGGGATCGGCGCAGTAAAAAACAGTAAAAAAAGGTGAATTTAAAACTAAATATTGTCGTGATTCTAGGGTGCGGGGCAGAAAATGTGAGATTATGTGCGATCGAACTACAAACCTGTTTAATTGCGGATGCGATATCAGATTAAAGCATTTTTTCCAGAAATTGCTTGGCGCGATCGCACTTCGGGTTACTAAAAAACTCCTGCGGTGGCACATCTTCCGCCACCTTTCCCCCATCCAAAAACAATATCCGGTGGGCGACTTCCCGCGCAAAACCCATTTCGTGAGTTACAATCGCCATCGTAATTCCCGTTTTTGTCAAAGCTTTCATCACATCTAACACTTCTTTAACCATTTCTGGATCGAGTGCAGAAGTCGGTTCGTCCATCAACAAAATTTCCGGTTCCATAGCCAAACAGCGGGCGATCGCCACCCGTTGTTTTTGTCCCCCCGAAAGCTTAGAAGGATAAACGTCCGCCTTATCTGACAAACCCACTTTTTCCAGCAATTCTAACCCCTTCAGACGCGCCTCATCCTTAGCAACCTGCTTCACCTTTACAGGCGCATAGATCACATTTTGCAGCACAGTCATGTGCGGGAACAAGTGGAAATGCTGAAAAACCATCCCCACTTTCTGGCGGATTTTCATAATATCTGCCTTCGGCAAAGTAATATCCACCCCGTCAATGTATATCTTTCCGGAAGTGGGAATTTCCAGTAAATTCAAACACCGCAAAAAAGTAGACTTGCCGCACCCCGAAGGGCCGATAATGGCAATCACTTCTCCTTTATGAATCTCAGTAGTTATCTCGCGCAAAACCTTCAGATTGCCAAAAGATTTATACAGGCGATCGACCTTAACTGCTACTTTGGAGTCTACGTTCGAGTACATTGGCCCCCCAAGTTAAACTAAGCACCATCAAATAATAAATTGCGCCGACAAATATCAAAGGTTCAAAGTAAATATACTTTTCTGCTCCCACAATTGTAGCGCGGCGCAGCAAGTCTTCTACGCCAATTACTGAAACTAAAGCTGAATCCTTCAGCAAAGCAATACTTTCATTCACCAATGCAGGCAAGATGTTTTTCAACGCTTGCGGCAAGATAATATCGCCCATCATCAGTTTGTAGGGAACGCCAAGGGATTCTGCGGCTTCTTTTTGACCTTTATCTACGGCTTGAATTCCCGCGCGGATCGTTTCGGAAATATAAGCCCCAGAATTGAGGAAAAAAGTAATGACGCCAGCTTGCAGCGCCGATATATTATAGCCCGTAAGCTGCGGCGTTGCAAAATAAACTAAAGTCAACTGCAAAATTAGCGGTGTTCCGCGAAAAATTGAGGTGTAAGCAGTGGCAAACCAAAACAGCGGTTTAATGCTAGAAATCTTAAACAGAGACAGCACGATTCCCCAGATAAATCCGAGAAATGCCGACAGCAAGGTAAAAGTTAGCGTTACCCAAATCCCGGACAAAATATAAGGCAAACTCGGCAAGATTTTGCCAAAATCTAACCCGAAGTTGGGCGCTACCGCAGGCTGATTTGCTTGAGCAGGTTCTTGCGGAATTGGTCGAGAAAACCACTTAGTAGCTAGTTCCTTAATTTGACCGCTGGCTTTCATTTGCTGGAGGACTCGGTTGAATTCTGGAACTAATCTCGAACCTTTCGGAAAGGCGATCGCCGAACCGCTTTCTTCAGTATTCGGGATTGTGTTAAATTCCAAGTCCGGGTTCGCTGCTGCATAACCCGTAGCAACAGTATCCTCGATCACTCCCGCCGCGAGGCGGTTCGATTTAATTTCTTGAATGATGTCAGGAATCCTATTGAGAGGGGCCAGTTGCACCCCGGCCATTTTTTTCACAGCTTCCTGCTGAATGCTTCCGAGTTGAACACCTACTTTTTTCCCGGCTAAATCTTCAGCTTTGGTCAAATTGCTGCCTTTATTGGCGACAATTGTATTTTGAGCTTCGTAGTAAAGGTCAGAAAAATCAACATTTTTTTTCCTTTCTGCTGTGGGAGTCATTCCGGCCATTACAAAATCGGCTCTTCCAGCCTGCAAAGCGGGAATTAAGCCGTTAAAATCCATGCCAATTACTTTCAGTTCGTAGCCCAATTTTTTAGTAATATATTTGGCAATATCGATGTCAAAACCGATGATTTCGTTGCCGCTAACAGCCGTATCTTTAAATTCATAGGGCGGGTAGTCTGGGGAAGTCGCCAGTGTTAAAGTCTTGTTGGCTTGGGCGTAACTGGCGATCGCAATTAAACAAAAGGCGATCGCGATCGCCGCCGCCAGCATTGATTTTAATTTTAAAGGTTTCATATCGAACATTGTCCTAAAAAATCCCCTCGCCCCGAAAACATACCACAAATCGGAATCAAGTCACCATTGTAAAGGAAGATATGCTCCTGGACGCACGGGTTGCCATAAACCGGGTTTGATGGACAAACAAACTGCATAGTTAGCCTTCAACAATGGTAAAAAACCCGGTTATAACGGTATTAATGCGCCTGGGCATAAAGATAGATAA
Source organism: Microcoleus sp. LAD1_D3 (assembly GCF_036702135.1). Lineage (NCBI taxonomy): Bacteria > Bacillati > Cyanobacteriota > Cyanophyceae > Oscillatoriales > Microcoleaceae > Microcoleus > Microcoleus sp. LAD1_D3. The sequence goes on from NZ_JAUBSB010000003.1 coordinate 196,261, forward strand.
TTGTGCCACTAAGTTATATTTAAAAAATGTCCTAAATGCACAATTTTTAACATTTTAGAAAGTAAAGCTTGTCCGCACAACTCCCACCCATGTTGTACCGTTGTCCTATTTGCGATCGGTATTTCTAATCATCCAGCATATTCCATCTATATGTGGTACAAAATATTCAGTAGATAAGAGCAAAAAATGCGATATTACTTCTAAGCCACCGGGAACGATCGAGTGGGAGTAATACCATTGTCGATTATTGATTTTCGATTTGGAGAGATGCCGTCTGTAAGTCCTGTGTTAATTACAGGACTTACGCAGAAAATTTATAGTCTAAGAGTCAACTGTCAACTGTCAACTGTGTGGAATAGTGTTGCAAAAATGCTTCCAGTTCTGTCCGTCCTTGTTGGGTAATTGAGTTGTAGAAGACTTCTTTTTGTCCATTGGGAGTGTAGAAACGATAGAAGCGTCGATCGAGATCGATTTGTCGCAGGTATACTAAGGGAACGCCAACAGATGCAAGGAGTCGGGCTTTTTTGCGATCGCGCACCTGCACCTCTGGGCGATCGTGCCAATGAGATTGACATTCTATCACCAGTTTAGCTTGGCGACTAGCACAATAGCCACGTTCCATCAAGGCGAGATCGACTCTGGAACTCACCCAAAATTTCCAAAGTTCAATGGGAAGACGGGTGAAAGTTTCGGGACGGGAACAGATGATTTCTAGGGGAACTTGGGGACAGTAACGGAAGCGATCGCCTAAAATCATCTCTAGAATATCGATAGCGATCGTTTCTAACTCGTTGATAATTTCTCCGCTTTGGAATTGGGGAAATGAAGACAAAGAATTGTCACAGTCAAAGGCGTATAGCATGAGTTTTATTTCCGATTAGGGTTAGTGGGAATTAAAGGGGTTGTAGATGACTGTCCAAGCGTTTGCACCAAGAGCGGTGGCAGTCCAAGCGCCCTTCTGGTAAGGTTTGCCTTCTTTCCGAGCGCGGTAGAGAGTTGTGGTGAATACCTCCAGCAGTTGTGCGGCTCTATGGGTTGTGCAGGATTGCTCAATTACAGTTGGTTGGGATTGGAGTTTTACCCTTCTCTTTTTGTTAAGGGAGTCGAGGGGAGCGGGTGGCTCGTCTGGGAAAAGGCTGAGTTGGAAGGCTGTCATAAGCTGAACCTTTGAGTGTTAATGATTCAAGCCTATTGGAGTCAACTCGATTTCTCCAGAGCAGATTGGTGAAGATCGTAAAGTTCCCCAAACTTCCCCGATCTTTGCTGTCAGCAGCGTTTAGAAGCGGTTAATCTAGTAGCAATACAAATGAACGGACTACATCAATGACTCGAAGACGCAAATCCCGCAGTGTGCAGGCTACTGAAGAAGGAATCAGAATACTTAAAGAATCCAAAGCTGCTAATCGTGACAGTGAAGGGCGGCGTCTGACGTTTGAGCGTATTGCAGAGAAAGCAGGTGTAGATCAAAAGACAGTCAAGACCTTCTTATACGGTGGTGGAGTCGATCCGGAGTCTGCGTGGGCGATCGCTGAAAAGGGTTTTGGCTTAAAAGTGACAGATATTGTCGGTATCGAGGCGTGGAACCAGGTTTGTTCAAAGTCAAAATTACCAAAGCTTGGGCATACAAAAGGATTAGAAAATACAGTCTTAGCAACTCAGAGCAGTCTCGAACATCACAATAATATTCCTCGCAGTGGTGCTGTTGAGTTTGTCGGTCGCACGGAGCAACTTTCAGAATTGCACCAACTTCTGGAAAAAAACAATCAGGTAGCAATTGCGGCGATCGCTGGTATGGGCGGTGTTGGCAAAACTGAACTCGCGATCCAGTATGCTCAAGGTCATGCAGAAACATACAAAGGCGGTATTTGTTGGCTGTATCCCAAACGTGGAGAGATCGGAGTTCAAATTGTCGAGTTTTCGATCGCGCATTTTCCAAACTTCACCTTACCCAATGGATTGACATTAGCTGGTCAAGTACAATTCTGCTGGCAACGTTGGGCTGAAGGTCAGGTGTTAGTTGTTATTGATGATGTTGCAGATTACAGACAAATTAAGGCTTATTTACCATCTGAATCTCGCTTCAAAGTGTTGATTACAACGCGGGAAAGGCTTGGTAAACCGCTTGCTCGTCTAGATTTAGATGTGCTGAAGCCGAAAGCAGCTCTAGCTCTGCTGAAGTCTTTAGTTGAGCGAGAAAGGCTAAAACGAGAGCCTTGGGTTGCTAGAAATTTATGCAAGTGGCTTGGTTATTTGCCTCTAGGATTGGAATTAGTAGGGCAATATTTGGCACAAGATGAAGATTTATCTTTAGGAGAAATGTTGCGACGATTAAAGCAGAAACGTCTAAGACATTCAGCCTTGAAGAATCCAGAACCAACAATGACGGCTCAACTAGGAGTTGCCGATGCTTTTGAGTTGAGTTGGGAACGCCTAAATGATGCTGAGCAGAGGTTAGGCTGTCTTCTGAGTTTGTTTGCTCCAGCGCCCATTCCTTGGAAACCCAATGAATTACAGCTTGCAGTGAGTGAAAAAGATGCAAAAGCCATAAAAGAAGCATTAGAATCTCAAAGAATTACTCAGGAAATACTGGAAGAATTGGAAAACTCCCTAGAAGCGACAGAAGAAGCTAAAAATAAGCTTGTTCGATTGAATTTACTTCAGCCTTGCGGTGAGGGAATTTATCGGTTTCATCAACTTATCAGAGAGTTCTTTCGGCAAAAGCTAGAGGCACTACCAGAGGCAGAAGAACTGAAATTTTACTTGGTAGGATATATAGCAGCATTGGCGAAACAGATACCAGATTCACCAAACCACTATGAAATTAACATTATTTCTCCTCTTATTCCTCATATAAAAGAAATCGTTAAAGAGATGAGTCAATATCTTAGCGACTCAGACTTTGGATATCCTTTTACTCTATTAATTTCTTTCTATGAAAATCAAGGTCTGTACGCTTTAGCTGCTGATTCGTGCCAATTTTTTATAGAAAAGCTACAAACTCGTTTTCCAGAAAATCTTTTTTCTGTGACTGTTGGCAAACAAAAATTAGCAAGACTTTATATGTTGCAAGGCTTTTATAAAGAAGCAGAAATACTTTTTGAAACTGTTTTATTATTTTTCAAAAAATATCTGGATGCCCAACATTTATGGCTAATAACTATCCAACACGAGCTTGCGTTAGTTTACATTTTCCAAAATCGGTTTAACGACGCCGAAAAATCATTACTAATCTGCTGGAAAAAAATCGTAAATAATTCCGAATTAGATGGTTTTGATGCCGAGGAAAAATTTCAAATACACGAAAATATTAGCGAAGATCAAACACTGGCATTTATACCTATTTTACGTCAGCAAAGTTGCCCAAATAAAAGCATTGATATACTGATTACGGTTTCAAATACTTTAGGAAAAGTGTATAAAGACCAGGGTCGCTATAATGAAGCTGAATCTCTACTTGAAGAGAGCTTAGATATTGCTAAAAATTTATTAGATAATAACCATCCAGCAATAGCTGCGTACAAAAATAATTTGGCATCTCTTTACAACGTTCAGGGAAAATATAGACAAGCTGAAGTTTTATTTATGGAATCTCTAGATATTATTAAAAACTTGTTTGGAGAGTATCATCCTGATGTAGCTTCTGTTATCAACAGTCTAGGAAATGTCTATAGATCGCAAGAAAATTACAATAAAGCTGAATCTTTTTTCAAGCAAGCTTTAGAAATTAGGAAAAATTGTTTATCCGAAAATCATCCAGACTATGCTGTTAGTCTCAACGATTTAGGACTACTTTACACAGAGCAAGTTCGTTATACAGATGCAGAACCATTGCTTTTAAAAGCTTTAGAAACAAAGGAGAAATCGGTGGGAAAGAAGCATTTAGATTATGCTATGAATTTGAATAATTTAGCGATTGTATACTTTTACAAGGATCAACTTAAAAAAGCAGAGTTATTATATGTAGAATCTTTACAAATAACAAGAGAAATTTTAGGAAAAGATCATCCTGATGTTGCTTCTAGTTTTCATAATTTAGCAGACTTGTACTGCCGACAAGGGAAATTTGACGAAGCAGAGGAGTTATGGAAGAAAGCTTTCAAAATTGCTTTAAAGACTTGCGGGCCGGATCACCCTGATACTATCCAGTATCAAATATTACTGGCAGAGCTGCCTTATATTCGCACAATTCCTGCTGAATCTATACAAAAGATGATAAAGGCTTTTCCTGGAAGATTTGCATTAGCAGATCTAGAATCAAAACTTAAAAGAAAATCAAAAGAGAACCGTAAAGCTCAAGGATTTAGAAACCAGAGGCAACCTCGTGCTTCAATCATTGAGGGTATTAGTAGTAAGGATATTTTTCCAACTCCAGAGTAGTTGTACAATTTAGTTCCAGTAGCTCAAAAAATATTCTCGCAATTAAGTGAGTTAATTAAACAGCAAGCTGTTAAGGGTTATCAGCAATTGGGGAAAGGAATTGTCTTAATTGAAGTACAAAGATCGTATGATGAACTGACTGTGGCCTATGTAACACAAAATAATTGTATAAAGGCGTCCCAAAATGCTCCAAGTGAAATGTGGGATTCAATTCTGATGTTTTTGGAAATGTATAATCCAAAAGATTACTTTATTGTGCTGATTGTAGATCCATTAGAACATCCTGGCTCGAACACTTGTCATCACTATATGATGCCCCTATAAACTAAAGTTTCAGTTTTTCAACTGAAAATGATTAAGATTGAAGGTTGAGATGTAGATCTGCGTTATCTGGTTCGGTGGTAAGAGAGCGATCGCACTCACACCCCCAAATCCAACTCGATCGAAACATTTCTTCATCTTTCTCTGAATTAAGAGAATCGTCGGCTAAAACAGAGTAGGAGAATTTCCGCTACGATCGAGAGTAGATAGGCTAGCACCAGATAAAATAAAGTAAAAATTCCATCCGCACTACCCGTTGAGATGGCTGCGAGCTCTCGGTTCAAAAGTGGAGATTTTGCTACCTTGGCATTTGCGGGGGGAAATGGCTACAGAAATTCAAAATACTTGGAATTTATACAAATAGAAAGACAGAAATCGACGACAGCCGATCGATCTATTGTGGAAAACTTGCCGATTTCTGTGGAAAACCCCCCTTTTCCTGTGGAAAACTGTAACTAAATTAAGTGCGATCGCTCTAACGCGATTGATAGCATTTAAAAAATTGGAGGAATAGCGGTAAGTAAAAATACTTTCCCGATTCTTCAATTAATCCGTGTATCCGTGTCAAAATCACTGGTTGTGCCTTCATTTTTCAGAATCGTAGCTAATTTGGTCGGAATGGTAAGCCGGCGGCTCAACGTGAATTAAGATGCGTACAGGGCTGAAACGTTCTTCCAAACGGGCTTCTACTTCTTCTGTAATCCGGTGAGCTGTTTCTACATCGACAGCATCGACAATCATGTGCATATCAATAAATACTTGACGCCCTACAACGCCACGGGAGGCGATCGAGTGACAGTTGACAACCCCTGGTACATCGATCGCGATCGCATGAATAACTTCCGGTGCGATCGCCATTTCATCCACCAACCAAGGCAGATTTTCTGTTAAAACCTTCCAACCGCTGCTAAATACCAAAACAGCCACAGGAAAAGACAAAAACACATCCAGGGATTGTAATTGAGGTATGTTCCAAACCTGCCCTTGCCAAACACCAATCAACCCGGCGATGACCATAATTGTCACCCAAACATCGCTCATCGTGTGCTTAGCGTCAGCCACTAAAATCGCGCTACCGAGACGTTGACCAACTCTGCGCTCGTAAAAAGTGACAAAAATATTAATCCCCAGTACAATCAGCAAAATCCACAATTCATTTGGCGATATTTTGACAACTTTACCCCCGTTAATCAGCCTTTGGACAGCACCGCTGATAATTTCAAAACAGGCAATTCCCAGAAAAGCAGCAATTCCCAGAGCTCCGAGAGCATCAAATTTTTGGTGTCCGTAGGGATGATCGCGATCGGGCTGCGGGTTAGCATAATGATTAGTTACTAATCCTAAAATATTATTAGCGCTGTCCGTAACACTGTGCAAAGCATCTGCTAGCAAACTGAGGGAACCAGTCAGCCATCCCACGGCTGCTTTTATTGCCATCACCAGCAAATTTAGCAATAAAGTAATTATTAAAACCTTGCGGACTTCGGAACGGTTATCGGCAACCATAAAATCTCCTCACTCGGCCGTCAAGTTTTCTGGTTTCTAGTTTAAAGCTTATCAAGTCATAAAAGGTTAAAAGTATTGCTGAATCTAGCTTGCGACTAGATTTATATTCATTAATTTAGCCTAGCTTCTTGAGACAATTTTTAATTAATAGCAGTTTCGCTGCCCAATTGAGCTGGAATGTACTTATTTTGGGTTACTATATTTTTTATCATTAACAATAGTATGTTAAATTTCATTGCCCATGTCTCTTTCTCCGCTGACACTGAATTTAGTCGAAGGTTCTGTCTCCTTTAGCTTTTCCCCGCAAGCCGCGCGGGATTTGCAAAGCGAAATTGCAGCTTTGATGGAAAGCTTGAAAGCTGTAGCAGCCAAAACCGCTGGCGCTAAAGCTTCTCCCCAAAAACCGATGGAATATCGGTATGCAGGAGATGTATTTTTGGAAGTTTTCTGCAACCCGAATATCTGGCCAACTCCTTTTGCTGCGAAAGTGCTGATTACGGTTCGGGACGATCGCGTGCGCGTCACCACCGAAGCCGAACTCAGCCGCCTGCGCGACGATCTCGCTCAGTATATCGAACAAGTCGGTTGAAATTCTCAACCTCGATCGTTTGTAGTTAATAGGTTGAATCTGAGTTCAGATACCATTCTCAAGAACAGGCTTTCCAGCCTGTTCCACAAACATTGAATTTTCTTGTGGGGTGGGTTTCTAGGCCGCCCGTGAAAGGATTACTGACAAAGGATAGCTATCTGCCGGCGAAGCCGACCATTCCCACATTGAACCTGCATAATTCTTAGCATTAAATCCCACATTTGTCAACACAGAAGTCAACCATGCAGAGCGAATTCCCCCACTACAATAACTCACAATTTGAGTTGACAACGAAACTCCTTTCTGCTGCAAAATAGCGACTATTTCCCCACGACCCAGCAGTTGTCCCTGTTTGTCCATTAACTCTTTGTAGTAGAGGTGAACCGCACCGGGAATGTGGCCGCCCCGCTTTTCTCCGTAAGGTGTTTTACCTGCATATTCTCGCCGCTCTCTGGCGTCAATAATGACTAAATTTTCATCTCCTAAAATAGCTTTCAATTCATCCCGCTGAATTTCCCAATTCGAGCGGCGAGATATTACAAAATCTCCGGTTTTAGGTGGATTGTTTGCAGCTTTTACTCGATTAATTCCAGCTTGGATTAAAGCCCTATATCCTCCATCTACAAAAACTGCTTTTTCGTGTCCCAAAGTCCGCAACATCCAAACAATTCGCCCGTCTTCGCCCCACCCTTTCACCGAATCGGCAACGACTATGACAGGTTTGTCTTGACAAATGCCAATTGCTTGCAGTTTTTGAGTTAAAAGTGTGTTATTTTCGATAATTTTTCCCTTTTGGGGAAAGTGCGATTGAGAAAATTCCTGCCAAGTTACGGGAATAGCTGGTGGGAGACGGCAAAACCACTTTAAAACAGGTTGACGAGCATCGAGCAGAGTTGCGCCCCCTGACAGTAATTGCTTAGCTAAATCGGCCCTTACTATCCAATTATTTGCCCAATTATACACTAAATTACACAGGAAATTAGACATGATTTATTGAGCAATTTTTCCTGTACCAGCACCGCAGGCTAAAACCCCTTTGGTATTAGTTGGATTAGCTGGTTTAATCTTGCCAGGAGCAGCATTTATACACAAGATTGTTTGGGTCTTGTTTCCCACCAAAAAGACTCCCCCCACCAAACTTTTGAGATTAGCTTGCTTCGATACTCCGTAGTTAAATACAGCACCTTTTTTCACCATGCCGATCGAGTAGCTGTAATTGGCTTCGTCAGGTTTAACTTGGAGACCGAGATAAACCAAGAGATTGGAAACAGAACTTGTAAAGCCTGCTTTTTCAGCATAGTAAACTTGCTGAGCTTTATTCATCGAACCCACAAATTTTTTCGCTTGTGATTCCTTAGCTTTAAGCGTTGGTAACACTTGAGCTTCCGAGACAGGACTAAAAACAACTGGCAGAGTTAGAGCTGCGATCGCAACTTTGAGCTGCCAGTTGCGGCTGCTAGGAATCATGCTTAATTTCACAGATAACAGGCGGAATGAGCGGTTGAGCAACATACAATTAAACTAATTGTTTTGCCTGAAACTGTTTCAACGCCCAAGGAGCAACCGTGCCGTGTTCTGTGATTATTCCCGATATTAATTCCGCCGGAGTAACGTCAAAAGCGGGATTGTAAAATTCGACTCCCACAGGACAAATTTGTGTAGTTCCCACTTGATACATTTCAACAGGATCGCGTTCTTCAATGGGGATTTGGCTGCCGTCGGAAAGTTCAAAATCAATTGTTGACAGAGGCGCAGCGACAAAGAAGGGAACGTTGTGAGCTTTGGCAACAATTGCTAAACTGTAAGTGCCGATTTTATTGGCAGCATCGCCATTAGCAGCTATTCTGTCTGCACCGACAACTACTGCGTGAATCATGCCGAGTTTCATGCAGTGAGCGGCCATATTGTCAGCTATTAATGTGACAGGAATTCCTTCTTGCACGCATTCCCAAGTGGTGAGTTTTGCACCTTGGAGACGGGGCCGAGTTTCATCGGCAAAAACTCTTCCAAGTCTTCCTTCTCGCCAAGCAGAACGAAATACACCTAAAGCAGTACCGTAGCCTGCTGTTGCCAACGCACCTGCATTGCAGTGAGTTAGTAAGTTCAATTTTTCGGGTGTAGCTGGCAGAACTTCTAAACCTTTGTCACCGATATCTTTACAAGTTTGCAAATCTTCTGCTTGAATGGTTTTAGCCATTTCTAACAAAGTTTTTTGCACTTGTTCGACAGAACCGCTAGTTCTCTCGGCTGTTTTGAGCATTCGCGATATTGCCCAAAACAAATTAACCGCAGTGGGACGAGTCGATCGCAATAACTGGCCAACTTGTTCTAATTTAGTAAAAAACTCGGTACGATCGCTCGTTTCGATTTCTCGCGCCCCCAAATACATCCCGTAGGCTGCTGCTACCCCGATCGCCGGAGCACCTCGGACTATCATAGTTTTAATCGCCTCAGCCATATCTTCGTAGCGACTAATTTCGACTACACCGTATTCTTTTGGCAGCCGGTTTTGGTCAATTAGCAGAACTCGGTCTTCTATCCAGGTGACGGGGGAAACAGGGGAGTTTTGAGCGGTCATCTATTTCAATTATGTGAGGGACAAGTTTCTATGATGCCATGAAGGCGACTATTCCTCTATGTTATGAGGGACACGCTGAATTTGCCAAAATCCCAGCCCTGCGGTTTGAGATTCGAGACTGGAGATTTGAGATTGAAGAATGGCTGGATACCTACCACTCTTTGGGTTTGGAATTTGCGTAGAGTTGGATTCTTTTTCACAAAAGTGTACTTAGTAAAAAACCGTACATTAAGTTGTGTAAATTATACTTACGTTTTTTGAAAAATTTCCGTAATCGGGAACAAGCTAGCTGTACCAGGGGTCTGGTTTTTTTAAGTTGAGAATGAAAAAGTGCGATCGAGCAACTTTCCAGATCCAACAGATTTACAAGAATCACAAAAATAGATAATCGTAAAGCTTTGTCTGTACAACTTGTACAGAGTTAAAGGCAGGTTTTGTGGTAGCCGTATTTGTGGTTAATTGAAGTAGCGACTATCATCGCACGGAAACAACATTTTGAAAACCTAACTAGGTGCATGGGGGAACAGTAATTATGAAAAACCAACACATAGTATTCGTAGATTCAGCAGTTGAAGATTGGCAGAGTCTGGCGGTCGGTGTTAAAGCGGGTAAAGAGGTAATTTTAGTCGATCGGGGGCGGGACGGCATCGAACAAATTGCCGAAGCACTGCAGAGCCGCAAAGGTATAGAAAGCGTTCACATTATTTCTCACGGGGAATCGGGAAGTTTGCAGCTAGGGCCAACTATCCTGAATTCCGACAATTTAGAAACATATCGCGACTGCTTGAAACGGTGGTTTTCGTCATCTGTCAACTCAATTAAAAATCGATTTGAAATTCTGCTATACGGATGTAATGTAGCAGCAGGTGAAAAAGGAGAGGCTTTTGTACAAAAGCTGAGCAAGTTAACAAAAGCTAACATTGCTGCTTCTTCAGATATTACGGGGAGTGCCCAAAAAGGCGGAAACTGGGTACTTGAATACGCTACGGGAGCGATCAAAACAGGATTGGCGATCGAGCCGGAGGTAATGGCAAGTTACGCGCATACCTTGGCGATATTCACTGTTACTAATACCGCTGACTCTGGGCCTGGTTCGCTGCGAGATGCAATTACTCAAGCTAATGCCCTTGCTGGGGCGGATATTATTAACTTCAACATTCCCGCACCAGGCGTTCAGACGATCGCGCCATTGACTTCTTTACCGATAATTACCGAGGCCGTAACGATCGACGGCACATCTCAGCCAGGATTCGCCGGCACCCCGCTGATCCAACTCGATGGAACCAATGCCGGGGGTACAACTAACGGCATACTCATCACCGGCAGTGGCAGCACCATTCGGGGACTAGCAATCAATCGTTTTCAGGGTTCTGGAATCTTCATTTTAGGTAATACCGCCACAGGCAACTCTGTACTCGGCAACTACATCGGCACCGATCCCAACGGTACCGCAGACTTGGGCAACGGTGCTAGTGGCGTAGTAGTTGACAATGCAGCGGGCAACACGATCGGCGGGACTGCAGCGGGCGATCGGAATATCATTTCTGGCAACAATGCTTTCGGCGTGTTAATAAATGCCGCAGGTGCCACAGGCAACCGAGTGCTGGGCAACATCATCGGCACCAACGCTGCTGGTACTGCTGCGTTACCAAATGCCTTGACGGGCGTGCAAATATCGGGTGGTTCTAACAATATCATTGGCGGAACGACAGTAGCCGATCGCAACTTGATTTCTGGCAATGGCAGCGCTGGCGTGTTTATCGATGGTGCCACAGCCACAGGCAACACTGTGCTGGGCAACTTCATCGGCACCGACATCAACGGTACCGCAGACTTGGGAAACGTCGGTTTTGGCGTGGCTATTCAGAATGCGCCCAACAACACGATCGGCGGAAATACCGCAGGCGCGCGCAATATCATTTCCGGCAATAATGCTTTCGGTGTACTAATTCAAAACACCCCTGCTACCAGCAACGCGGCCACAGGCAACACTGTGCTGGGCAACTTCATCGGCACCGATGTCAACGGCACCGCAGACTTGGGCAACACCTTGACTGGCGTGCTCATACAGGATGCTGCAGGCAACACGATCGGCGGGACTGCAGCGGGCGATCGCAACATCATTTCCGGCAATGACGGTTTCGGCGTGCAAATTCTCAACGCCAATGCCACTCTCAACTCGGTACTCGGCAACTACATCGGCACCAACGCCGCAGGCACCGCTGCCTTGCCAAACACTATTGGTGTAGTTGTAGACAATGCACCCAGCAATACGATCGGCGGTAGTGTCGCAGGCGCTGGCAATATTATTTCCGGCAACAGCAGTCCCAACGCAGGTTTAGGCGTCCAGATTACAGGCGCCTCTGCAACAGGCAACACTTTGCGCGGCAACTTCATCGGCGTTGCAGCCAACGGTACTAGCCCGTTAGGCAATAGCTCGATCGGAGTACAGATTACCGCAGCAGCAACTAATAATGCGATCGGTGGTACAGCAGCAGGTGAAGGAAATATCATCGCCAACAACGGCAATATCGGCGTAGCTATTGCATCCGGCATCGGCAACAGCATCCAAAACAACTCGATCTTCGCCAACGTCGGCATCGGCATCGACCTCGGCAACGACGGCATCACCGCCAACGATCCCGGCGACGCCGACACCGGTGCAAACAACCTCCAAAACACCCCCGTACTCACCACCGCTACCGCCAGTGCTGGCAGCGTCACCGTCGCGGGTACTTTCAACAGCACTCCCAGTACCCCGTTCACCCTCCAAATTTTCGCAAACACTTCCCCCGGCACCCAAGGCCAAACCTTCATCGCTTCTATCCCGGTAACTACTGACGCCGCCGGCAACGCTGCTTTTAATCAAACTTTCCCAGCAGCCGTCACCGCAGGCCAATTAATCACCGCGACAGCAACAGACGCCGTCGGCAACACTTCGGAATTTTCCGCACAGCCTGTTCCCGTTGTCGTACCGCTGAGTACCATCACCGGCATCAAATTTAACGACATTGACGGCAACGGCACTCAAGCCGCCGGAGAACTCGGTGTCGCCGGAGTGACTGTTTTTCTCGACACTAACGGTGACAACATCCTCAGTGCCGGTGAAACTTCCGCAACTACCGGGGCTGACGGCAGTTTCACTTTCGGCAACTTGCCTGCCGGCACTTACAACGTTCGGGAATTTGTGCCAGCTGGCAGTCGGCAAACTACTCAAAACCCCCCCCCAGTGATTCTGACAGCAGGTCAAACTACTCCTGCTACGGTGAATTTCGGCAACCAAGCAATACCCGCTGTACTCGGCAGCATTACTGGTATAAAATTTAACGACGCTGACGGCAACGGCACTCAAGCAGCCGGAGAACTTGGTGTTCCGGGAGTGACTATTTTCCTCGACACTAACAACGACGGCATTCTCGATGCCACAGAAACATCGACAACCAGCGATGCTAACGGCAGCTTCGCTTTCCCCAACTTGGCCTCCGGTACTTACAACGTCCGGGAAGTCGTGCCGCCATTCAGCCAGCCAACTACTCCCAATCCGGTTCCAGTGACTCTGACAGCAGGCCAAACTACTCCTGCTACAGTTAATTTCGGCAATAGCCTTCAGGCGGGCACCATAACTGGCATTAAATTCAACGACACCAACGGTAACGGCACTCAAGATACCGGAGAAATTGGCATCCCTGGCGTCACGATTTTCCTTGACACTAACAACAACGGCACTTCAGACACCGGAGAAACCCAAGTTACTACCGGTACCGATGGTAGCTACAGCTTCCCCAACCTGCAAACAGGCACTTACAACGTCCGGGAAGTGGTGCCGACAGGTTTTACACCAACCACCCCTAATCCCCGAACCGTTCCCTTAGATCCAGGTCAAACTTCCACTGCCAATTTCGGCAATCAACAAGTCCCGCCAACACCAACTCCGACATCGCCTCCCCCTCCAACTCCGACTCCGACTCCGCCTCAGCCTCCGACTCCCGTCCAACAAAGCAGCATCAGCGGTCTTAAATTCAACGACGGCAACGGCAACGGTACTCAGGATGCGGAAGAAACCCGTCTTTCGGGATGGCAAATTTTCCTCGACGCTAACGGGAACAACTCTTTAGATGATGGCGAAACTACTGTTACCACTGACAATTCTGGTAATTATAGCTTCAACAACCTCAATCCCGGCACCTACAATGTGCGGGAAGTCCAGCAGACTGGTTGGACGCAAACTACTGCTAATCCGGCGGCGGTTAATCTGGGTAGTGGCGAAAGTCAATCGAACGTTAATTTTGGCAATTTCCAAAATATTAGTATCTCCGGCAGCAAGTTTAATGACCTCAATAACAATGGGGTTTTGGATGCTCAAGAACCGCTCTTGCCGAACTGGCAACTCTTCCTTGACGCTAACAGCAATGACTCTTTAGATGCTGGAGAAGTTAATACTTCTACTGATAGTTTGGGCGGCTACAGTTTCGCCAATTTAGGCCCGGGAACTTATCGAGTTCGGGAAGTCAATCAACCTGGTTGGACGCAAACTACTGCCAATCCTGCTGATATTATTGCTGTCAGTGGCACTAATGTTGACAATATTAACTTTGGCAATTCCTTCGCCCAAGTCCAACCAACACCAACACCAACACCACTACCACCGCAAGAAGGACAAGATGCTGACTGCATTTGTTCGCAAATTGTTTTACCCAGCATTAGCAGTATTCGCAGTCCAAATTCTGTCACTAATAGCCGCAACGGTACTAACGGCAACGACACTATTCTCGGCACTAATAACGGTGACGAAATAAATGGTTTTGACGGCGATGATTTGTTGGCAGGATTGCGGGGCAATGATAATATTTACGGGGGACTTAACAGTGCTTTCCCGGTTGGCCCAGATATAGACACGGACTTGGTGTTTGGCAATGAGGGTAATGATTACCTCAATGGGGTTGCTGGAGATGATTTAATCTTTGCGGGCAAGAACGAAGATGTTGTTTACGGTGGCAAAGATGACGACATTATTTTCGGCGACCAGGAGAGCGATACTTTAATTGGCGACCAGGGTAACGATACTATCTACGGGGGAACTATTAACCCCTTCGACCCGGATTTGACTGGCAACGATTTGGTGTTCGGTTTGGCGGGCGATGACTTCCTCAGCGGGGAGAAAAATCAAGATACGATCGCAGGTGGTGATGGTAATGATACAGTGCGTGCTGGCAAGGGCGATGACTTAGTTGTCGGCGAATTGGGCAGCAACCTGCTGTTTGGCGATGAAGGCAGTGATACTATCTGTGGCGGCGAGGGGGAAGATACAGTGTACGGGGATATTGGTAGCCCCCTCCCCATTGGTTCTACGGGCGGAAAAGACCAAATATGCGGCGGTTTGGGCAACGATTGGTTGTTTGGCAATGAAGGTCAGGATACTGTCAACGGGGATACTGGGAACGATACTCTTTACGGCGGTAAGGATGAGGACAGTTTGCTTGGCAGTGCTGGGGACGATTGGCTGTTTGGAGATCAGGGGAATGATACTCTGATTGGAGGTACCGGGAACGATCGATTTATGTTGGGTATTGACCTCGGCAGCGAGACTATTTTAGACTTTCAATACGGCCTCGATTCGATCGGGCTAATTGGTGGTCTAAATTTCTCGCAACTGAGCATTGTTGCCGAGAATAATTCTACTCTTATCCGAGTTACTGGTTCCGGGCAACTTTTGGCAACTCTCAGCAATGTGCCTGCAAGCGTGATTACTGCCACAGATTTTGCACTCCTGTAGTGCGATCTAGCTAATTAATTAGGTGAGAATATTGTAGGGACGATGGATTAAGAAACTGTTGGCAAATAAAAAAAGGGTGAAACCAAACATTTTACAGGAGATTCCACGTTATTTGTGAAGTACACCCCTGATCCATGAATCCCCGTAGGGAAAAGGCATTGCCTTTTCCCTACTACTTTATGAACCTAGAATACGCTGTATAATCATGGCAAATAAATTCTGATGAGCCAGAAGTAATATCGTTTTCGGTTACACAGCGCCGTGTTCTACCTGGGGAGCATCTCACTTTGGCAACCAAGCTAGAAATTGGACTTTTGAGCAAGAAGACAGGAGGCTCTCTGCCCCCCTAAGTCACCACAACCTGCTGTACCTCGTTTCAGACCCCAATCAGCCCAAACCCGCCTTCCTCGCGCACAGCCTGCTGCTTGATGACCAAATTACCCGCTTTCTATTGGGAGAAAAAAGACAAAATAGAAAATAGCTTGCCCCATATACCCTACGGCTGGTCATGCACTACTTTGAGAAATCGCTTTTCTCTCTAAAATTTTGTGGCAGCCCTTACCAAAGCATCACTGAAGCTTCGCCACCAGCCAAGTTAGAGTATAAGCGAATTCTCAGCACATACCGCCGACCTTTATAAAGCCGAACATTGATTTGTGCATTCAAGTCTGTGCCACTGTCGTCGTCACCAGCAACATATTTCAGATCACCACTCTGATCCTCGAAAAGAACCATGACTGTATCTGTTTCTCCGAAGGTTCCAATTGTATAGCTTCGAGTAGCAGAGGGGTTGATCGCAAAGTTTTTCTGTTCAGCAGGTGCGAGGGATAGAATCTCCGAACGGAAGGGTTTAAGTTCTGTATAACTCGAGTCATCAAGCGGGGGATAGAATAATCGTACCTGCAACACATCCTGCTCAGAAAGTCCGCCAGCCGGCTTTAATCCGTTCTGGTACTCCACAGGTTTCTCAATGAGTCCCGCTGCAAAAGCGTAGTGCATGATTGAGTTGGGGTCCCACTTTGACCCCTCCACTTCTCCTACTGCAAGCTTTTGGAGCACATTATAAAAAGTTGTATCTCGATCCCACTCGTTAGGAGCAGCAGCAAAATATTTATAAACGGCTTCTTCGTTCCATATGATACCTGCAAACGGGTTTTGGTGCTCATGAGGGAAACCTAAAGCGTGGCCTATCTCGTGAACAGGGACATCTACCCCACGGGAATCAGCCCGAAGA
The DNA here is from genome assembly GCF_036702135.1 of Microcoleus sp. LAD1_D3. NCBI lineage: Bacteria > Bacillati > Cyanobacteriota > Cyanophyceae > Oscillatoriales > Microcoleaceae > Microcoleus > Microcoleus sp. LAD1_D3. Next base: position 212,639 of record NZ_JAUBSB010000003.1, read on the forward strand.
TCCCAGCCGAAGTTCATGGTTCGCTCGCCTTGCTTAGGAATATCGAGCGCATCGCGGCCAAGATATGACCAGGCTCCATCCCCTTGCACAAAGCCGATTCGTATCTCTGCCTCGCTGATGTTCCGAACCTCCTCAAACTTGATACCAATCCCTACCTTCTTCCATACCTCAAACCCCTGCCGCACAATCTCCTTCTGTTCATTCCCGCCTGAATTGGGACCACTCTCAAAAAAGTAATAACGTAATTTTGTACCGTTAACCCACTTCTTCCCGATTAACCGTATTAGACGAGCACGCTCCGGCGACACGCTCGGATCGAAAGTGCGTGGAGGAACCTTGGGCAAAGCACAAAAATGTTGTGCTTCTTTACCTGATTCGACGCCATCTAAACCAACTTTGATTCCGAGCTTAGCTTCAAGTTGTTCGATGCGTTTTAGTAATTGCTCAACTAGATAAGAGTCGATTTGTGAAATTTTAGTCATGACAAATTCCTCCAAAGTGAATAACTAGAGACTTTAAGTCCCCAGAACCAGCTATTTTGAGAATGTTTATTTTCATCTACCTGAATCAAGTGGGAACACAGTAGATTCAGGAAAGAGAAACTGCAATCATGTCAACAATGACCTAGATAAATGCGAGCTGTCGAGCTTTACGGTTGGCAATCAAACACTATCCAAAGTATTGATATCAATAATTGACAATAGCCTACGACAGCTTACTGCATAGCCTTTATAGGCTATCATATCAAACTTGGCCTAGTGGGGGTCGTAGGTTCAAACCCCCCCCGCTTCGATCGACGACAAAACCCGCTTAATTAAGGGGGTTTTGTAGTTTTTGTAAATATTTTCACTCTTTGGCAATGATTAAACAATCACTGTCAACTTTAGACAGCATATCTGGAAACGCTGACGTGTAGTTGCCATTTTTGTCTACAATCCTGCGGAGTATATATCCCTTCTCAGCAGGTCTGCCGAAAAACGAGTTTGTGCGATGCCAGAGATCTCCATTCGGAGTGTTCGGATCTCGATCGATCAAAAAATCTACAAGCCACTGCGGCACAGACCATCCAAACACTATCGGCGTGATGTGTGCGTGCTGCAAAGTTGCATCAGAGAATCGGAACAAGTAAGTGATCCGAGAAAATTTGACTAAATAAAGTAACATCCGTCCCGCCATTGATGAATGAAATGTCCAGATAACAGGGTCAAAAACGCGCAGCAATAACGTCCGTTCGTCAGCATTCCAGTCTGAACTGTACATCGTCAAACAATGGTCGGGTAAAACATTCCCGTCCATAAAAAATATACCTTGCAGGACTTCGGGTAACTCCGCTGGGTGTGCTACTTTCATCCAATTCGTGATGTCTTTTAGTTGCTTTTGTTCGATTAACATGGTATTATTTATCCTCAAAATAGTTGTGTTTTGGTTTCCTATTAGATACCCCCTTGATTTCTTAGTCGATCGATCGGACTTCGTTTGTGTGGCGTGCGGTTTCAACTGAGATGTTGCACCATTGCCAATAAGTTTTTCAAGGGCGGGCGGGACACCCCACAAGAAACTTGATGTCTTGTGGAACAGGCATCTTGCCTGTTCTTGAGAATTGTGTAATATCTCAGTTTCAACCGCTGTCTGATGCGAGCTTTTGGATTAATTACCCCTGCCAATTCGGCTCCGGCGAGCGACGCACTTTGCCTACCGTACTCACGACATCCACCAGCATCTTGAGTGCGATGTCTTTACCGGGGCAAATCCGTCCCGCGCTACGATCGCCCACCGAATTAAAACCCATGTGAAAAGGGCACAGATTCTCCCGCTTAGGGTTGAATTCGTATACCGTAGAGCCCCAGAAACTCCCGTCTAGCAGCCCCAGACTGAGCGGTATCAGTACCTTGGTTCCGGCGGGGAAAGTGCGCTCTTTGCCCGCTACCGTTGCGGTGAAAGGCTCTGTCGCGACTCGGTGGGTGGCGCTGACGGGGGCCCAGAGGCGGGCGCATTCCAGGAGGAAGAGCTCGATCGACTGGCGATCGTCCAAATCGAGATCGTCCCAAAAATCAGTCGGGTTAATTTGGGCCGTCTGCTGTCCTTTATAGGCGGGGAGAGGGCGGTGTCCCATTGCCGTGTTGCCTAGGTGCAGGGGGCCTTGCAGTCCCGCTATGCCCATAATCGATGTCATCAGCTTCGCCAATTCCCGTTTAGTCATGGCGTTGTTTTCCGAGCTCTCCTCGAAGTCGGCTAAAGCTGGGGAATTTTCATAGATAGTCGCTGCACGCTCGATTAGAGTGGACAAATCCCCGTGTCCAAACAGGTTCAGGCTTTGCAGCAGGTTGCCGATGACGGCGAAGTAGTGCAGCGGGCTTTGGCGGGTGTAATGTAATTCGGTGAGGAGTTCGATCGACTCTGAATCGTCTGGATTAATCCCAAAGATGACGTAGTGCAAATATCGGACTAAAAATCCCATCCAACCACGCTTGACATCGGTAAAAAACGCTCCCCCCGCACCGTGCGACATCTCGGCATAATCGGCAGCTAGCCGATCGAGCAACCGTCTGCTGATTTCGTCTCCCTGGCGATCCGTTGTCGCACTGTTGAAGAGATATTTCTGCATACAGCTTCGGAATGCTGCGTGGTTGCTGCTACTATCAGTTTCGCGATCGGACAAAGACAGTAGAAAAAGGTTTCTGCCGCCGACATCTTGGTTGGGCGCGCGATCGGAATCGAGTACAGAAGTACCAAGCCGCCATCCGCGCGCCTGGGGCGATGTGAGTGCTTTTTCCAGCGTGTCAAACTCTCCCATCACGACTTGCCCCGCGCAGCAAAAATTGGCTCCGAAAGCCAGCCTTTTTAGTGGCAAATAGGTGGGTTCGTTGGCAATCAAACCCTCAATCAGGGCGATCGGCGGTAACATCGTTTTGCTGAGACTTTCTTCCGGGTTTTGCAAAGCCCAAACCTGAAACTCGTTCAGGGCCGGGTTCATCAGCGATGAGAAAATAGTATCTAAATTTAGGTTCATCATAATTCCTCCGAGAACCCTTCGCCATAATGCGCTTCGCATTTAGCAGCAAGAGGGTATTGAGCAGTAATAGAGCGGGAGTGAATACCGGCTTCATTGCCAAAATCAGTAAGTATAACTATAGCCATCTTTCTTTGTGAAGGCAGTGGCAATATAGATATAGTTTTACTGAATATGTCTGCGCTCAAGTCTAGCCTTTTTCCGGAGATTGAGTGGAATTTTTAACAATTTCTGGTAAGTATATCTACTTTCTGAATCTCAAGTATTAGCCCCCATCTTTGAGAGCCGCACATAAACCGTAGTTATGTGCGACTACTTGCTATTAAATTTAGCCAAAATCGGCGACATTAATTAGACTGGACGACACCCCATTCAGAGCAGCTAAAATTTCTCCGGTTGCTGACAAACGGATGAAGGTTGCACTGTTTTCTTGAGTTATTGACAGTTGGGAGAAAGTAAGATTGTTGCCTAGAGAAAGCAAATCTTTAGTGCCTTCTTTTTTGTGATCGCGCCCTGTTGCACTTTGAAGACTCCGCAAATAAGCGAATAAACCAGGGCTTTTTGTCCAGTCCCGCAGCGTCACCTCATCATTGTTAATGAATTTCAGCAAGTCATCGCCGCTCATCCCCTCATCATTAGCAGCCCAATCACGCCAGCGGTAAGGCGATTCAATCAGCAGCTTGTACTTATCAACTTTTCCCTATAAAAAGGCTTTTTCTTCTCTGACCTTTTCTACATCATCTAAAAGCTTGAGAAATAGAATCCCAGTAAATTGGGCCAAACGGTCTAATTCCCCATTCATTCCCTTTTCTTTCCGCATGATGTCAGGCGCAGATTTTATCACGCTTTCGAGAGGTTGAGCGGTGGTGACGGGTTTATTGGTTTGAGATGTAGTGCGTTTGGGCATTTTGAGAGAAAATTAAAGTAATCAAACTTAGAAATAGAACTCTTAGAAAATATCTATTAGACTGAGTACAAAAGATTTTGTAATTGATTTAGTGCTTTTTCTAAATTTTCTTGACCTCCAAACAGTGTTAATATTTGACTTGCATCACCATACTCAGCAAATTCAGGATATTTTCCAATTGAATCGACAATATGACGAAACACCATAATTCCTTTTTTAGAATATTTATTTAAAAATATTACTAATATTTCTTTTTCTTTCTCATTATATTTTTCCCAAAAATTAGCATTGTTATTAAGTACCCATTCACTTCGCTCCTTTTCCGTAAAATTTGGACTTTTCATAAAATCAATGGATTCTCTAAACGTATGTTGAATTTGATGGCTATCTTTCATTGTAGAAAGATAGACAGCACCGCGTCGGCCCAATTCTCCGTTTGATTCATCCCAACGTATTCTTTGAAAATCCATGTCTATATCAGAAATAACCTGGTTATCAATTTTGTACAAGCAATCTCCTTTGACTTTTAATACAGCATTACTCCTTTCATCGATCCCAGTATTTTCTACATCATAACACTGGTAACAAAGCTCAAAAGTTAACGCCAATTCTTCTTGATTTTCTGTAAAGAAGGGCGAAACAGACGATAGGTCTACTGCTACACAACCGACTTCAAACCCAACTTCCAGAGCTAAATCCCTTTTTACTAATTTAGAATTTATTATATAACTATCAATTTTTACCATTAGACTATTTAAATCAAGAGGTGGTACATCTTCTTGAATAACTTTGAGGCATGATGCCATATCTGGATAAATACAAACAATTCCTCCTCGTTTATTACAGTCAGATAGTAAGTTCTTTGCAATGCTATTTATTTTAGGTTTTCTATCTTTATAAAAAGCCTCATCTTTGGTGACAAAATGCACTACGTATGAACTCAGTAATTCTAAAATTGCCTCCCAAATAACAGAATCCTTAAACTGTTGATTGTTATTATTTGGTGGCGATTTTTCGTTAATTCTTTTTAACGCTGATTGAGCGTGTTCCCATGTAAAATCAACTCTATGAAATAACGAGTCTAGTTCTGTGATTCTTGCCTGAACAGCCGATTTTATTTCAGCTTCATCGGGGACTTTGTAGGGAGAGTGAGACCTCATAATTACTGAAATGCTTTTAAAATTTTTCTTGATTTCTTCAGTCGCTTTTACTCCTTTCGCAATTGTATTTCTAGTAATTTCCTCTTCAAGAACTGAAGGCAAGCCTATTTTACCATTTATTATTTTTAGAATATAAATTAACGCCGAACCTATAGCAGTTCTCAGCAAAAGATTAGAGTCTTGCAACCATATATTTGCATCAATTACCACACAAATTGGTTTTTGTTCTGCGGACATTATTACAACTCCTTTCACTTCTCCTAAACCGAATACAATAAACTCTGCAACTGCTCGACTGCCTGCTTCAATTTATCTGCTCCGCCAAATAAGCCAGCAATTTCCCGCACGTTGCCATACTTCTCAACCGCTTTCACCTTCAGAGATGCTGGCATTACCAACTGCTGCGGCCTACCTTGAGCATAAATCCCAAATCCCAAATCTAAAATCTAAAATCTAAAATCAAATGACGCCCGCTAAAGTTTCCCACCAGTACAAAAGCACTTTAGAAGAAACCCGCAGGCGTCAAAATCAAGCAAACTTAAATCTTAGAAAAGACCCAGTGTGAAAGATTTGTCGATCGGGAAAATAGCACCAATACCCAACCACAAAGTTACCGCAGTTCCCAAGAGGAAAACAGTAGTAGCAACCGGGCGGCGGAACGGATTTTGAAACTTGTTAACATTCTCGATGAACGGAATCAAAATCAAGCCAACGGGAACACCAGCCATACAAGCAATACCCAACAATTTGTTAGGCAAAACGCGCAGGAGTTGGAACACAGGCCACAAATACCATTCCGGCAGAATTTCCAGCGGAGTAGCAAAAGGATTAGCAGGTTCCCCAACCAAAGACGGGTCTAGTACAGCCAAACCCACGCACAGAGAAATCGTTCCCATGATGACTATAGGGAAAACGTAGAGCAAGTCATTAGGCCAAGCTGGTTCGCCGTAATAGTTGTGACCCATGCCCTTAGCGAGCTTAGCGCGAAGGTCTGGATCGCTCAAATCTGGTTTTTTGAGAATAGACATAGTGAGAGTGTTCTCCTTTTAGTTTTACCCGGGCCTGCCATTCCGCTGTATTCGTTAGTTTGAATCAGCGGCGCGATCGCAGGAAGTATTAGCCGTAAATAAATATCATGAGTGATGAATTCTGAATTTTCAACTCACAATTCAGCGGGGGGCAAAAAAAATACCGCCCCCACAACTCAAAACTTACAACGGGCCAGAGATACCTTGCTTGCGAATCATCAAGAAGTGAGCCAGCATGAAGACTACAATCAGCCAAGGCAACACAAAAGTGTGCAAGCTGTAGTAGCGAGTCAAAGTACCTTGACCGACGCTGACACCGCCACGCAGCAGTTCAACCATCAAAGAACCGACAAACGGGATAGCTTCGGGGACACCGGAAACGATTTTAACCGCCCAGTAACCGATTTGATCCCAAGGCAGCGAATAGCCGGTCACGCCGAAAGAAACAGTGATGACTGCCAAGATTACTCCTGTCACCCAGGTTAATTCGCGGGGCTTTTTGAAGCCGCCTGTCAGATAAACCCGGAAGATGTGCAAAATCATCATCAGCACCATCATGCTCGCAGACCAGCGGTGGATGGAGCGGATCAGCCAGCCGAAGTTGACTTCAGTCATCAGGTATTGCACTGAAGAAAAAGCTTCTGCTACCGTCGGACGGTAATAGAAAGTCATGGCGAAGCCGGTGGCAAACTGGATCAGAAAGCAAACTAAAGTAATTCCGCCCAAGCAATAGAAAATATTGACGTGCGGGGGTACGTACTTAGTAGTGATGTCGTCGGCGAGCGCCTGAATTTCCAGGCGTTCCTCAAACCACTGGTAGGTTTTTGAGTCGGTGATTTGTTTAGAAAACATGGAGCCAGAATTCCTAAAAGAATATTGCTGTGGTTGAGGTTCAGGGCAGCAGCCACAAGGTTTTTTGTCGCCCCGCGCCGAGCAGCTTGCTTTTACTAGCAAATGCCTGAGGCTATTTTTTAAATTTGGAGCTGACGAAAGGAACTCTATTGTGCGATCGCCTGCAAGCCCTGGGAAACTAAGCGGTGGCTTGTCCCTACTCGCTGGCGTTGCCCGATCAAATTCCAGACTGTGATAAAAAATGTAACATAATTGCCGTGCAATTTTCACGCGAGCGATGCTTTTGCCGAGTCTCAAATACCCTTTTCTGCAAGCTCAACATCCCCCCCAAGCTGGCATAGAGCCAAGACCAGAGCCCAGAAGCAAAGTCCGAGCCTGCCACCGGCTCGCTGGGGCGTAAATTTTAATATTTATGATAAAACTTCACTCATTTTGCGATTTAATGTTACGTTAAACTAATTTTTTGTTCGCGGCGGACGTTTGACGAATGCCGAATGCCTTGGGGAGAGTTAAAGGCGCAAAAGCTTAAAAGCCTACAAACTTAAAATACAGGAGATGCAATACTTGCCTATCTTTTACAGAAAAATCATGCACAGACGAGTTTTCCAGATTGCTATTTTACTTTTCCTCCAAGTCGCCCTAGTTCTAGGCCCGTGGGCCGGGCCTGCGGCGGCCCTAACTCCAGAACAGCAGCTTTTGAGCGAAGCTTGGCGAATTGTCAATCGCTCTTATGTGGACGACAAATTCAACTCTAAAAACTGGTGGTCGATTCGCGAAAAAGCTGTCAAGCAACCGCTTAACGACAGACAGCAGACTTACACGGCCATCCAGGGGATGCTGGCGAATCTCGACGACCCGTTCACGCGACTGCTGAAACCAGAACAGTACCGCAGTTTGCAGGTTAACACTTCGGGAGAATTGACGGGTGTGGGGCTGCAAATTGCGATCGACCCCCAGACAAATACCCTGACAGTGGTGGCTCCTTTGGCCGGCTCACCGGCGGATAAAGCTGGCATCCAACCCCTCGATCGCATTGTGAAAATTGATGGCACTCCTACCTCAGAATTGAGCCTAGACGAAGCAGCAACTCGAATGCGCGGCCGCATCGGCACTGCCGTTACCTTGACCTTGGGGCGCGAGGGAAGGGACGCTGCTGAGGAAATTGAGTTAGTGCGCGATCGCATTGCTCTGAATCCGGTTTACGCCGAATTGCAATCGGGGGCCCAGAATTTGCCGCTGGGCTACATTCGCTTGAGTCAATTCAGCGCTAACGCCACTGAGGAAGTCGCTCGCGCGATCGACCGCTTGGAAAAACAAGGAGCCGCCGCCTACATTCTAGACCTACGGAACAATCCGGGCGGACTGTTGCAAGCAGGGATTGAAATTGCCCGCTTGTGGCTCGATTCCGGGACGATCGTCTACACCGTGAACCGACAAGGCATTCTCGGCAGTTTTGAAGCCTCTGGACAAGCCCTAACTAACGATCCGCTGATTGTTTTGGTGAACAAGGGAACTGCCAGTGCTAGCGAAATTTTGGCGGGTGCGCTGCAAGATAACGGCAGAGCTCAACTGGTAGGAGAAAAGACTTTTGGCAAAGGGCTGATTCAGTCGTTGTTTGATTTGTCTGACGGTTCTGGGTTGGCCGTGACTGTTGCTAAGTACGAGACACCGAACCATAAAGATATTAACAAGCTGGGCATTTCGCCCGATCGCGTAGTGCCTTTGGAACCCATCGCGCGCGATCAGATTGGCACCGCAGCAGACTTGCAATATCAAGCTGCACTGCAACTACTGAAAGAAAAAACCGTGCTGGCAAAGTCAGTATAAGCCTGAGTTTGAAGTTTTGAGCTTGCAGCAGGCGTCAATACATATATCTAAGTCTGTCTCTGCGTTTCGTTCGCAAGGACAGACAAGAATCATCCTAAAAATTCTTTAACTCAAAAGTGATATCACGTCCGACAGATTCATCTGTCATTCTTCGCTGTGCGAAGCAATGACATAAAACGATGCTATCGGACGTGATATCAAAACCCAAAGCTGCTGTTCCCTTAAGGTTGGGGGGTTGATTCCTCGGCTTCGGGTACATCGGCTTCTTGCAAAATCACCTGACGCTGCTGCGGGTCAGCTTGGTTGCTTTGCTCTTGCATCACAGTTTTAGCCAGACTAGGGTCAAAGTAGCGGTTAAAGTCTGATCGCGACTGATTTACTCGCTCTTGGGTAAGATTGACTTCAGCTTGGATTTCGTGCAATTTTTCTTGCACCGCCCGGTAGTGAGGCCAAAGCTGAAGCAAAGCAGAAGTGGCACAGACTGAAAGTACCATGTTGACTGCCAACTTGACGCCTGTTTCGGCCGCGAGGGTTTGGTGAGGATAAGAACGCTGGCGGCTGCTGCTGCGACGAGGAGTAACCCGAGGGGGGTTTTTTACAGGACGCAGTGGGGTAACGGGGGGTTGAATCGCTTGCATAATTTTTTTTCAAATACCTGAGACTGACGTTTTAGAGTTCAACAGAGCAAATTCTGAGCTTAACGCACACTCGCCGCTGTTTGTCAGGGTGCCGACAGCCAAAATTGTTGAGACAAAGGTGACCCCTGAAGACGGAATTTTCCCATAAAAATGCCTGCCCTTGCAGTGTCGTCTTGCTGAACACAAACAATCTACTGCACTGGGGCAGCAATTGTCTGTATCTGTAAAGCGAGAGATTTAACTGTTCAGGCAGGCGTTTTGCGGTTCGCAACTGGTGTCTGGAAACTATTTGTACAGTTCAGTTGACAGCCGGAAAGCCATGATTCCGGGAATCAAAGCAATTACGAGCGCTACGTAGACTTGGGTATCTGTTAAAGACATATTCGCAAAACTCCTTTTCGCGGGCACGATATTTCACCAATTTGAGACAAATTGGCACTTTTGGGAATCATTTGTTACAACTTGCAACACAAATGCTGCGTCCGGGGGGGAGTGGTCCAGTGGCGCAGTGGCCCAGTGGCGCTGTTTTTGAGTGTCGGAGGGGGAGAATTTTTCCTTGTTTCCGGGGACTGCTTCGTTCGGACGTTGTTCGGACGATCGCCTCCCACAGAATTACCGCGTTAGGTTAAGATTTAAGTGAAGGTGACACTAATGTTAGACAGAGCGGGTAATTTGCGCTGCGCTCGACCCTTGCCATTTTTAGGTGCACAAAATAGTTAATGCTAGATCAATTTCTCGACGCTTCACCCAATTTTGGAGTTGACGGCTTTTTATTATTGTTGGTTTTGGTGGCTTTGGAGGCTGTACTTTCGGCTGACAACGCGATCGCCCTGGCGTCTATTTCTAAAGGTTTGGAAGATGCCAAGGACCAGCAAAAGGCTCTCAACCTTGGTTTGATAATTGCTTTTGTACTGCGGATCGCCCTAATTTTAACGGCTACCTGGGTGATCCAATACTGGCAGTTTGAACTGCTTGGTGCTCTCTACCTGCTGTGGCTTGTTTTCCAACATTTTACTTCAGAGACAGACTCCGAAGGAGAACATCACGGGCCCAGGTTTGCGACTGTGTGGCAAGCAATTCCCATGATTGCTTTTACGGATTTAGCGTTTTCATTGGATAGCGTTACTACTGCGATCGCTGTTTCTGACAACACTTTTATCGTCGTAACAGGCGCTACTATTGGAATTATTGCCCTGCGATTCATGGCCGGATTGTTCATCCGCTGGCTGGATGAATTCGTTCACCTAGAAAGTGCTGGTTACATCACAGTTGGGTTCGTGGGAATGCGGTTGTTGGTGAAAGTAATTGATCCAAATTTAGTTCCTCCGCAATGGCTGCTAGTTTCCAGTATCGTCTTGATGTTTGTCTGGGGATTTTCTAAGCGTACTCCCGAGCCAGTCGAGATTGCAAAATCTCTAGAAATGGCTCTCAATCAGCCGGATTCAGAAGTTGCTGTGCCGGAATCGCAAGGACAAAAATCCGAAATTTAACATACTTTCATCTGAATAAAATTAGCTTAAATCTGTCAAACCAACAAGATTGAAGGCTGGTCAAAACGTGCAAAAGCCTTTCATCCCGGTGACTTTAGTCTGGGGATGAAAGGCTTTTATTTTGTAATATCCTTTCCTTCACTAGCCGATCGAACTCATGGGAGTACAATTTGGCCTATGGGAAGGCATTTATCAAAATCAAACTCAGCAATGGTTAGACTGGTGGGATAGCGAGGGGAATTGGTTGCTGAGGGGGTTGGCGGCATATTGGCGATCGATCCGGATCTGATTTGAGCCTCGGTGGTGGCTGTATTTTTTGAGGACAGGGAAAGAGGGCGAGGGATGAGAAGGAGTTGCGGGCGATCGCATTCACGTGTCGGGAAAAAATGTAACCTTCCTGTTGAGTGGCTGCCAGAAAACTTCGCGATGCACCAGAAATCTGAGTCAATCCACTCCAACAGGGATGTGATACGTCAGTCACCTACAAGTTCCCTAGGAATCAATACAGGATTACGGCTCTTCCGAATTCTCTCAGATCCGCCAAGACTAAGATTTTGTTCGGCTTTAATAACCCTAAGCTGCGCCACTTTATGATGATATTGTAGAAACTTATCCTTTAACTGTTGATCGATCATAGTTGTTTGAAACTGGGCATCCTGGAACATCAACAACATTTCAGGTTTTATTTCAATATCATTAGCGCAAATAAAAGTGTTCACAATAACCTGAAATGTCAATGGTTTTTTATGGTCAAGATGGCTCTCATAAATAGCTACCTTATCGCCAGTAATATCGCATTCAACTTTTCCCTCCTGATCGGCACACTTTTCAAAGTATCTTTTTTTAGTTACCCGCAGATCATCTTCAACAATGGCACGGCAGGCTTCTAAAAATTCTTGATAAAGAGACTTTCCTTTAGCATAAATCGCTGTTCGATAAGAAAAATCCGTTCGAGAGCCATCTGTTCTTTCTATCCAAAAGCAACTTGTCGGCATATCTGTTCTATCTTTGTACAAACGTTTTACACCACATCCAATCTTTTTATCTGCTTCAGGATGGCGATCCAGAAGAGCCAGTAAAATATCGCGATCATCACCTGCTATGGTTTGACCATTTCGATAGCGCTCCAACATATTTTTGAAGTGTTCAATAGCATCTTTTTGGGATTTGAACTCTATTCCATTGAGAACAATTGGTTGCCTTGCCATTTAAACTCCCTACCAGTTTTCTATGAGGTATAATTTAAATTATCTCGCAGATGTGGTACCATAGATCATAATAGACCTCTTGCAAAATAATTTTATGATATAATGGAAAGTTTTGCTTGACTGGATTGAATCCCAACTATTAACTTATTTTTACTCTTGCCTTGCTAGAAACAGGATAAAATACTAGTACAGCTCGGCGAAAATAGAATACCCACTAAACCGCTAATACTTTACCCTTATAAGTCCACTTGAAGGGCTTTGCCATAGTTCGATTAAAGTAGTCGATGAAATCTAATATCCGGTTTTTTAGTTCATTGGTACTCGTGAAAGTTCCCCGTCTGAGCAGCTTACGGACAAGGATACTAAACCATATTTCAATTTGATTAAGCCAAGATGAGTGTTTGGGCGTGTAATGGAAAACAATTCGATGCGTTGGGTCACTTAAAAAGGCTGCTCGTGTTTGCATTGATTGAAGGATGCCACTTTTACCCTTAACACCCAAATCAATTTCTAATCCTTCCAATTCAACTACAAGGCGAACCAAAGATTCAGACTGATGAGTATTGAGGCAATCCATAATTAAATGCCACTTTTTGGTATCAGGGTCGCTCAAGAGCAGAGCAGATAGGTTTTGGGCAAAGTCTTGTTCAGTTCGTGAGTCTCCACAAGTCGGATAGATAACTTGACCTGTCACAATATCGAAGTTGGCAATTAATGCCTGTGTGCCATGACGGATATACTCAAATTCTCGTCGTTGAACTTTACCTGGTCGCAATGGTAAGTCTTTCTCTTTACGTTCAATTGCTTGAATACCTGTCATTTCATCAATGCAAACTG